>JAFMSC010000358.1 GCA_017353825.1 Hyphomicrobiaceae bacterium
ACGCTCCAACGCCGGTCGAGGGACGGTGTCAGCCGGACACCGGCTGCGCCGACCCTTGAGGACAAAGCCGTGCTAGAGCGCCGATCGGTGGAAGGGTTGCTCGGTTTCTCGCCTCCTTCGAGGCCTCGCCCGAATGGACTTCGCGGCCGAGACCAAACCTGTCCCAACCACCCTTGGATCGGTTCGTTTCGTCTCAGGCCCAGAGGGGCCCCAGCGGGCCCCAGAGGTGCCCAGAGGGGCCCCAGAGGGTCTGACACTCACCGCCACGGGAATTGGATGAACTCGGCGGGGACGGCGTTGGTGAGCCACACGCCGCTGGTTGAGCACACAAACTTGAACCCTGCGGCCCACATGCGGCCGGCAGCCACGCGCAGCACGACGGGCAGGCCGTGGCGCTGCCCGACGGAGGTGGCAGTAACAGCATCCGCCGACAGGTGGACGTACCGGCGCCGCCCGGGCACCAGTCCCTCAGCCCTGATGGCGGCTACCGAAGTGGTGGCCGTGCCGTGGAACAGAATGACCGGCGGCTCGCTCGGCTCGATGCCGAGGTCGATGGGAACCGTGTGGCCGTGGTTGGCCCTGATGCGTCCGGCGCCGTCGCAGGCGAAGTGCTGCTTGGCGCTGGTCTCGGCGACGTCGACAACGAGGTCGCGCGTCAGGTGCATGCCATGGGCGCGGGCGCGCTCGACCAGCTCGTCGATACGCGCCCATCCCTGGGCATCGAGCGACAGCCCGATGGTCTGGGGTTCGTGCCGCAGGACGCGGCTCAGGAAACGGCTGATAGCTTCGTGTGTGGCGGCGGTCCCCCGTCGCATGGCTCCTCCCCAGCTGCCAGAGCAACCACCGCACGGGAGCGGATGGCCTCCCTGCCAGCACGCTCTCCTCCGATCGGGCCCCAACCCTGGCGGCGATTGCGGCGCAGTCTATCATCCCGCAGCGCGCGTGGTACGTTCGCTCGGTCGATCTGGTCCAATCGCTGCACGCGAAGGTTGGACCAGGCGGGTTTCACATCACGAAATTCGAGGAGGCGCCCAGTGGCCAAAGCCCGCAAAGTCATCATCACCTGCGCGGTCACCGGTTCGATTCACACCCCGTCGATGTCGCCGCATCTGCCGATCACGGCCGAGGAGATCGCCGATGGTGCGGTCGGCGCGGCGGAGGCCGGCGCTGCCGTGGTGCATCTGCATGCGCGCGACCCCAAGGATGGCCGGCCCGACCAGTCGCCAGCGGCGTTCGCGCCCTTCCTTCAGGTGATCAAGCAGCGCTCCAATTGTGTGGTGAACATCACTACGGGAGGTGCGCCCACCATGACGGTGGAGGAGCGGGTGAGGCCGGCCGCCACCTTCAAGCCGGAGGTCGCAAGCCTCAACATGGGCACCATGAACTTCGGGCTCTACCCCATGCTGGAGCGCCAGAAGGAGTTCAAGTACGACTGGGAGCGGCCCTATCTCGAAGGCTCGCGCGAACGCATGTTCAAGAACACGTTCGCCGACATCGAGTACATCCTCACCACCTGCGCCAACAACGGCACCCGCTTCGAGATCGAGTGCTACGACATCGGTCACCTCTACACGCTACGCCACTTTGCCGACCGCGGCGTGGTCAAGCCGCCGTTCTTCATTCAGTCCGTGTTCGGCATCCTGGGCGGCATCGGGCCGCATCCGGAGGACGTGCTGCACATGAAGCGCACTGCCGACCGCCTGTTCGGCGACCAGTACCGCTGGAGCGTGCTGGGGGCCGGCCGCAACCAGATGCCCATCGCAGCTCAGGCTGCGGCCATGGGCGGCAACGTGCGCGTCGGGATGGAGGACTCGCTTTGGATCGGCCCCGGCCAGCTCGCCAAGTCGAACGCCGAGCAGGTGACCAAGGTGCGCCAAATCATCGAGGGGCTGGGGCTCGACATCGCCACGCCCGAGGAGGCGCGCGAGATACTGGCTCTGAAGGGCGGGGACAAGGTGGGGTTCTGACGCGGCGTCAGACCCTCCGGGGATCCTCAGGGTCTGACACCTGCCAGCCGATCCCAGCGTGACACGCTCCGAGTTTGCACAGTCGCACAACCTTACGTCTACTGTACTCCAAATAGGAGCTGATCTGAGCAAAGCCCTATTTTTTTGCGGTTGGAGCCGCGGTGTCAGACCCAGAGGGCCGAGAGGGTGCCACGCCCGCTCGCGCCCCCTTCGCCACCTCCTTCTCCCGGTCGAACTCGGCACGGCGGCGGGCGATCTCCTCGGGCGGGAGGAGGGCGATGTTGGAGTAGTCGAGCTTCCAGTCGGCGCAGGCCTCATTCCACACCTGGGGCGACTGCACCGTGGTGCGGGCGGCGGGGGCGGACTCCAGGAGCGCGAGGGCGAGCTCCAGCGTGTCGGCCTGTGAGGCGGGATCGTGCGGCTTGCCGGCGGCGTTGCCGAGGGGGAAGTCGGAGAACAGGAAGCGCGGCACGCCGACCCATTCCACGATATCTTTGGCTGAGCCCATGACCACGGTGGCGATGCCGTTCTCTTCGAGCAAGCGCGCGCACAGGCTGACGCTCTGGTGGCAGACCGGGCAGTTGGGCACCAGCAGGGCGGCGTCGACCCTATCGGCCTGGCAGCGCGCGAACACCTCGGGGCAGTCCACCTCCAACGTGGTGCGCTGGCTGCGGTTGGTGGGCAGCCCGTGGAAGCGCGGCGCCACGCTGCCGATGCGGCCACGCTCGGCGGCTCGGCGCAGCTCGGGGAGCGGGAAGTAGGTGCCGGGGTCCTCGGCGGTGGTGTGTTTGCGGTCGATGGCGATGTGGGAGATGCGCAGGTCGTGGTCCTGCAAGGCGTCGCCCGAGTAGACCATGTAGAACTTGGCGGCGGCGTTGTAGGGCGCGCCGGGGCCCTGGTCGCCCTTGCCGGGCCGGAACGGCGCCGCCGTGGTGATGATGGTAACGCGTGCGTCAGCCAGGGGCTTGGGCAGGCGGTGGAACGGTACGTGCGCATAATGCGCCCATGCGTAGGGCGCGCCGTAGCCGAGCCCCGCGTAATAGTCGCGGATGCGCTGCAGATATGGGATCGCCGCATCGTGCGGCGCGGCGAAGCCGAATTGGTCGTTGCGGTCGCGGGTCATTGATGCCGCCCGAGCATAGGGCGCGAGGCCGGGTGCGCAAAGCCCCCTGGCCTTCCCTGACCTGAAGGGTTGTTCACTATGTATGTAGACGGAGGATCGCCCCATCGCGCCACCGGGGCGATGGGTATGTCGAGCCGCAGCGGCCTTGGCCGAAGCTGACCCTTGGTGTTCGGCCCAGGCTCTGACGGCGACCGTGGCACATCGGTTACAGGTGCGCCGCGCACCGGCTGTCACACTTGCGTCAAAGCTTGCGGTAAATTAAGGCGTCATCGCTAATCATGCCGCCTTGCCAAGCGTCGGAGGAACGCCAATGCGCGCCCGGTATGCCTTGCTCGTGTTCGTCGCCATTCCCGCGTTTGACGGCTTGGTGGCGCCGGCAGAAGCCGGATCCCGTGCGTGGCGGAAAGAGCCGCGGTCCGGCTACGTCACGGCCGAGAGCCGCTACAGCTCGGCCACCATCACCGCGCCGGTGCGGCTCAACGCCCAGGGGCGGCGTGAAGTGCGGTTGCCAGGCGGCACCTGGATCGAGTGCCGGCAGACATGCACCAACACGCTGCGCCAGGAGACCATAGACTTCTGGTACATCCGCTCTAATCCGCTTTATGCGGGCGGTGACGACGGGCCGGGCTATCTCACATTCCGGTTTCGCTGGTAGCCGCAAATGGGAAATTGGAAATCCGAACACTGAATCAGAAAATCAGCAGAGGGCTGATTTCCGGATTTCGGGGATTTCCCTACTTAGTGATGAGACCGTGGCTGACCTCCACCTTGGAGGCGCTCATCGTATAGTCCTGCACCACCTTTCTCTTGTCGAAGAAGACCACCAGCGACTTCTTTTCCCCGTCGGCACCGCTGTGCACGAGGTTGACGTAGGGGATGAAGTTGGTGGGCCGCGACTGCATCTTCACGAACTCGTACTCCCAGCTCTCGAAGCCATTGGAGCTGAACGAGGTCTTCATGGGATCGCCGTAGAGCTTGCGAACCTCGGCTTGTGTGGTACGGCCCTTGTTGAGGGTGGCAGCCACCGACTCGCCCGTGGCCTCGGCGATACTGTCGTTGCCCGACGACACGCAGGCCGAAAGGGCGCCAGACAGCAGGAGCGCAATGATCCCACAAATGATCGGACCTAAGCGGCTTGGCATGCGTTCCCCCCAGCTAGGCCATGGCGGCCGTCCGTCAGGGCACAGAAATTCTGCACTGCTCGCGCCCCCCATCGGATAATGGGCGGCACGCCGCAGCAATCAAGCGATTTTCGCCCATACCCCCTGCAGTGCACCGGCGGAGCGGCGAACAAGTCACAGCCCTCAACCGTTCTTTTGCGCAAAGAGAGCCTAACCGGGAATAATTCTACGGTTCTCGGCCTTTGGTGAGCTGGGGACGGTCCGGACGCGCCCCTGCCGCACGCGGCTGGACGCCGGCACGGGCTCAACCCTCTGCCCGCAGCGGTCGGGAAAGCAGTGCTTGGATGGCGTCATCGACGCTCTGGCGACCCTTGACGATAGCGTCGACCGCCTGCGAGATCGGCATGTCGAGGCCTTCTTGGGCGGCAACCTTGACGACCGCCGCCGCCGTATAGACCCCCTCGGCCACCGAGCGGCGCCCGGCGAGGATGGCCGCGAGCGGCTGCCCCTGTCCCAATGCCCGCCCGAGGCTCATATTGCGCGACTGCGGGCTGCCGCAGGTGAGGAGAAGGTCGCCGAGGCCGGACAACCCCATCAGGGTCTCCGCCCGCGCGCCCAGGGCCGCGCCCAGCCGGCGCATCTCGGCGAAGACGCGCGCGACAATC
>JAFMSC010000060.1 GCA_017353825.1 Hyphomicrobiaceae bacterium
CCCCACAGCAGCGCAGGCCCAGTCACCTGCGCGGCGCCGGACAGCGCCGGAGCAATCGCCTGCCCGGCCAGAAGCTCGGCGGCCAGCACCAGCACGAACGCGAACGCGGGGCCGCTCATGAGGCCGGCGCCAGCCCCGCAATAGGCGGCAGCCAGGATGGAGGTGCGCCGGTCCTCGGCCTCGAGGGCGAAGATGCGCCCTGTGGCGGCGCCGCAGACGGCCGCCACACCCATCGCCAGCGCGAAGGCTAGCCCCTCGGTCATGCGTCCCCTGATCGGCTGGCGATTAGCGTGCCGGTATGATGGCGAATAGTCGATCGGCCGGCGCCTATCCCCCCGCGAGCGTAGCCGCTGCCAGGCAGGCCCACAAGACGCCACGCGCCGAGCCGGCGCTCGGGTCAGGATGAGCTTGCCGCTCGCGGTGATTCGCAGGCGATACTCCTGCCCGCCGTGCTCCAGGATGGCTTCCAGCCCGCCGTCCAGGAGGTCTCTCACCTTGTGGCGGCGAGGCCGCCCGGCCGGGCGCGACGGCGCCGGTTCCGGATCGTCGCATCTCTTCGTCAAACCGGAGGCTCGTCGTTTCGTGTATCCGCTGCCGGGACGCAGCGCTCAACGTTCGCCATATTGTGGACTAAACATGTCAACAATTTTCGATGTTTGCATGCCTGATGCGCGGGTGAGATGGTGAGGGGTGGAGAGCAAAGCAGTCATGCAATTGGCAGAAATCGCTTGGCCGTTCTCTGGCCCCATTGCCCCAATGCCTTGTTGCCCCACCGCCCAAGTTCCCAGCAAGCGCCTCCGCCAGAAGGAGCGACGAGATGTTCATCGCCATGAACAGGTTCAAGGTCTTGAAGGACCGCACGGCGGATTTCGAGAGCGTGTGGATGCGCCGCCAGAGCCACCTGCACGAGGTGCCGGGCTTCAAGGCCTTCCATCTGCTCAAGGGACCGGAGCGCGAGGACCACGTGCTCTACGCCTCGCATACGGTGTGGGCGTCCCATGCCGCCTTCGAGAACTGGACCAGGTCCGAAGCATTCCGCAAGGCGCACGCTCGTGCGGGTGACAACAAGCCTACCACGCTCGGGCACCCGGAATTCGAGGGCTTCCACGCCATCCAGGAGGTCACCGCTGACGGCACCGCCCGCCGCCTCGGCTAGAACCGCTCCACCCAGGGGCGCACCTCGACCTCGAGGCTCCAGGCGCTGCGGTGCTGCTTGAGGACGGCCATGTAGGTCTCGGCGATGGCGGCCGGATCGAGCAGGCTGTCGGAGGCGTCGCCGGCACCCTCCACACGGCCCCGCTCGGGGCTGCGCACGCCGCCGTCGATCACGAAGTGTACCACGTGGATGCCCTTGGGGCCGAGCTCGCGCGCCAGCGACTGCGCCATGCCGCGCAGCGCGAATTTCCCCATCGCGAACGGCGCCGACTGCGCGTAGCCCTTCACGCTCGCCGAGGCACCGGTGAAGAGGATCGCGCCGCCGCCCTGCTCAACCATGCGCCGTGCGGCCTCCTGGGCCACTAGGAACGCCCCGAACGCCGACACGTCCATCGAGCGCGCCACCTCCTGGGGCACGAGGTCGAGGAAAGGGCCGCGCACGCGGTAGCTCGCGTTGTAGAGGGCCACGTCGAGCCGACCCAGCTGCCGGTCCACCTCGGTGAATAGGCTGACGACGCTGTCGAGCTTGGTCGCATCGGCGGCGATCGTCAGGGCACCGATTTCGCCGGCCAGCGGGGCGAGCTTGTTCACGTTGCGCGCCGCCAGCGCCACGCGGTAGCCGTCGGCCGCCAGCGCCCGCGCCAGCGCCGCGCTGATACCCGAGCCGGTACCGACGATGAGGGCCGTCTTGCTCATGGGGTCCGTTCCGTTCTGAAGGTGCGAAGCACAAGCATGATCTAAGATCATTGCGCGGCGGCGCCCGATCGTGAAGTCGTGAATTCGTGAAATTGATTTCACGCGCCCGCGTGGACCTCGCAAAGCCGTGATGTGACGAGCCTCCCGCGTGCTCCGGGGAGGAGGGAACGCCGGGAGGTCAAAGGTCCGTCAGCGCCCGCGTCCCCGTCACTGGCGATGATTGTCGCGCGTGGGTGACCGGAAATGCGCACTTTAAACAACCGTATTCGACGGACGCCCAGCCTCGAAGCGCTCGATGTTGTCGATCACCTGCTGCCAGCAGGCCTGCATCGCCTCCAGGCTGGCCCAGCCGACATGCGGAGTGATGATCACGTCGGGGCGGCCCATGATGCGGCTGAAGGGATGGTCGCGCGGGGGCGGCTCGGCGGTGAGGCAATCGAAGCCGGCGCCCGAGATGAGCCCCTCCTCCAACGCCCTAACCAAGTCCCCCTCCGCCACGAGACTTCCGCGAGCGGTGTTGATGATGAGGGGCCGCCTCTTCATCTTGCGGAACTCCGGCAGGGCGATCATGCCCAGCGTGCCGGCTGTGAGCGGGCAGTGCAGGGTGATCACGTCGCTCGTCTCGAGCACCTCGTCCCAGGGCGTATAGAGCGGCCCGAGGCCGCTCACGCCCTTGTGGGCGGCGAACAGGGTGCGCATGCCGAACGCTTGGCCGAGCCTGGCCACCGACTGGCCGATGGCGCCCTCGCCGATGATACCGAGCGTGGAGCCTGCCAGCTCGCGTATGGGGTGCGTGAACAAGCAGAACTGACCGGCCTCCTGCCAGCGGCCGTCGATCACGTCCTGGCGGTAGCCGACGAGGCCACGCCGCAGAGCCAGGATGAGGGCGAAGGTGTGCTCCGGCACTGTGCTCACGGCGTAGCCGCGTACGTTGGCGACGACGATCCCGCGCTCGCGGCAGGCCGCCACGTCGATCACGTCGTAGCCGGTGGCGGCCACCGCAATCATCTTGAGGTGGGGCAGCTCCTTGAGATGCTGGGCGCGGATCGGCACCTTGTTGGTTATGGCGATGCGTGCGCCGGCGAGGCGCCCGACCACCTCGCCGGGCTGCGTCGCGTCGTGCTCGACCCATTGGTGGCAGAACGCGGGCCGCGTCAGATCGACCGTCGGGCCGATCGTGCCGCGGTCGAGAAACACGATAGGGACCGCGGCGCTGTCCGCGCACTGCTGCAGGTGGAACATCTCTCTCGCGCCCCTTTGTTCGCAGAGACTGCGGGGAGCTATGCATCGACTGTGCCAGCGGCCCCGCGCCGGGGCGCCGGCGGGGGCCACGGGAATTGGCGGGTAGACGTTCAGCGAGCGTCCGAGCTGCTGCACCAGGCCCAGTAAGGCGTCGATGTAGGGCGTCTGCACACCCTACAGGCGACCCAACTCCTGTAGCGAGGCGAGGAGCGCGTCGATCTCCAGAGGGCGGCAGGCCTCCAGGTCCGGCAGCATGGAGGTGCGGTGGGCACCCACGCGGGCGGCGCCGTTCACCCGGCGCACGATGCTGATGCGGAAGGTGACGCCGAAGCGCCGCGCGATCCCCTCCACCTCGGTCATCATCCTGATGGAGAGCCTGTGCAAGGCCGGCTCGCAAGCCACGACGTCGAGCCTCGCGCGGGTGAGCGCGCTGATGGGGTTGAAGCAGAGGTTGCCCCACAGCTTCAGCCAGATCTCGCTGCGCCAGATCTCGCTGCGCCAGATCTCGCTGCGGATGTCCTCAAGGAGTGGTGCGGTGAACCCGGCGCTCTCTAGCGCGTTGCTCAAAGTTGGGGGCGGTGGCGCGGAAGTGCTCCTCGGCCGCGGCTACACCCGATCCCGCAGCCACCGGCACGCCGGTGGCGCGCATAGACATTGTCGAGGCCCTCCGCCAGCAGCATGTCGAGCGAGGCGCGCAGGCCGCGGAGCAGCGTGGTGGCTGGCGTGTAGGGGAAGAAGCCATCGTTATTGGTGCGGATCATGTCCGCGAAGTCGAAGAAACAGCGCGGGCACCTGGCAGTCTGGTGCGCGCCAGCGCCTTTCGGCTCGCGGCGACGATGCGAGCCCGGTCGGCAGCATGAAGCCCTTCTGCGAGCCGGACACGGCAAGGTCCACGCCCCCTCGTCCATGCGGAAGTCGATGCTGGCGATGGAGCTGACGCCGTCCACCATCAGGAGCGCTGGATGTCCGGCGGCATCGAGCGCTTGGCGCACGCCGGCCACGTCGCTGGTGACGCCCGTGGCGGTCTCGTTGTGACAGACAAGCAAGGCCTTGATGGTGCTGCTCATCGGCCTCAAGGCGAGCCTCGACGATGTCGAGCGGCACGCCCTCGCCTCACTCAGCGTCGATGGCATCGACGATGAAGCCGTGCCGGCGGGCAAGATCAGCCCACAGCTGCGAGAACTGGCCGAACACGGCGATCAGCACCTTGTCGCCTGGGGATAGCGTGTTGGTCATCGCCGCTTCCCAGCCTCCGGTGCCCGACGACGGGAACACAAACACCCGGCCCTGGTCGGCGCGAAACACCTTATTCAGATCACGGAACAGCGGCATGGTGAAGGCCGGGAAGTCCGGGCGCGCTGGTCCTCAAGTGGCACGTCCATGGCCTGATCCATGGCCTGATCCATGGCCTGACGCGCCGAACGGCATGTTGGTGGGGCCTGGGATGAAGAGGCCATGGAACCCGGACATTGCTGCTCCTTGCCTAACGATGCTGTCCGTCTTTCAACCATCCAAACACACAGGTATATGGCATTCTGTATACCATAGCTGCGATCGGCATGGAAATGCCTTCCATTCCGTGCTACCAGATGCCGTGCTGGTTTCGGCACACTCTCTGCCAAGCTGATGAGGGAGATCTGGGAGGCAGCCGAAAGCCGCGGAGGAAATGAGGGGCCCGGTTTGTGCGCGGGAGGCTCTCAGCAAGCCGACGGATGGGCGATGGCTGGGCGACCAAGGCTGACGCGAGTACTGGCTGGCGAGGATGATCTCGCCCGCCAGCAGCCGGGTTCGGTGCAGGCCCTGGACCGCGGCTTGGCGCTCCTGGAGATCATCGCCCAGGCCGATGGGCTGTCGCTCACCGGCATCGCCCAGCGCGCTGGCATCGCACCCTCCACGGCGCACCGCATCCTGGCGACGTTGAAGGCCGCTGGCTTCGTCTACTGCGACGCGGCGCACGGCGGCTATCTGATCGGCGTCAAGGCGTTCAAGGTCGGCAGTGCATTCCTGCGAAACCGCAAACTGGTCGACGTCGGCCGCGAAGTCATGCGCGATTTGATGGCCGCCAGCGGCGAGACCACCACCCTGGGGATTGAGAACGACGGCGCTGTGGTGTTCATCTCCCAGTTCGAAAGCCACCACGCCATCCGAGCTTTCCACCGGCCAGGAGCGCGCGGGCCGATGCACGCTTCCAGCCTCGGCAAGGCCATCCTCGCGTGGTTGCCGGGAGCGGACGTTACCAAGGTCCTCTACCGTGTCGGCCTAGAGAAGCTGACCGACCGCACCATCGTCGATCCTGAAGCCCTGTTCGCCGATCTGGCGCTGACGCGCGAGCGCGGCTGGGCGGTTGATGACGAGGAGAAGGCCGAAGGCATGCGCTGCGCCGGCGCGCCGGTGTTCAACGAGCACCGCGAGGTGGTCGGCGCCGTGTCCGTGTCCGGCCCCACGGTGCGCATGACCCACGAGCGCCTGGGCGAATTGGGGCCCCTCGTCAAGCGCGCCGCGGCCGAACTGACGGACCGCGTCGGCGGAATTGCGCCGAAAGCTGGGTCGACGGGGTGAAGCCTGCCGGTCAGCGCGCGCAACCGGCACCACCTGTCGAAATTGGAAATGACTTTCAGAACACTTGCCTTGCTCAACGCCGCGCGCTCGTCTATTATGGCATACCGTATGCCAAACGGCATCGCCAGTTGGACGTCAGGAATCGGCCGCACGCTTCGGATTTTCCGATTTCTGAGTCCGACGTACCAATTTATGGCTTCAGCCGGCCTGCCGCCGCCAACGGCAATAAGAGGCGAGGCAACCACATGGACCTGCACGAATTCCAGGCCAAGGAGCTCCTGGAGCGATTCGGGATCGACATCCCAGGGGGGCGGGTTGTCGAGTCGGCTGCCGATGCCCAGAGGGCCGCGGAGGGCCTCGGCGGCCGACGCTTTGTCGTGAAGGCGCAGATCAGGACGGCAGACCGCGCCAAGCATGGCGGCGTGCGCTTTGCCGACAGCCCTCGCGCCGCCGGCGTGGAGGCGGGCGCGCTCATCGGGCGGAGCATTGCCACGCCGTTCTCCCCCGATGGGGGGGCACGGGTGAAGTGGGTGTATGTGGAGGAGGCCGTCGCCGCTGCGCAGTCGCTGTATGCGGCGGTGGTGCTCGAACGCACCAGCGGACATCCCGTGATGCTCGCCAGCGCCCGTGGCGGCGAGGACCTTGAAGAGCGCGCCGAGCGCGACGCGGCCGCCATCCAGAGAGCGCCGCTCAACCTTCGCGCTGGTGGCGCGGACGGCGACTTCGGCGGCCTCACCGGGCGCATCGGGCTCGCCGGGGCCACGGCGGCCTCCGCAGAAGGGCTGTTCCGGCAGCTCGCAAGGGCGTTCGTGGCGCTTGATGCCACCTTGATCGAGGTGAACCCTATCGCGCTCACGGCCGACGGTCGGCTCATCGCGCTCGACGCCAAGCTCAGCATCGACGACAACGCCCTTTTCCGCCATGCCGACCTGCGCGCGCTGCGTGACTTCATGGTGCGCGACGAGAGTGACCCCGTGGAGCTGGAAGCGCAGCAGCACCAGATCAACTATATCCGCATGGCGGGCAACATCGGCGTTCTGGTCAACGGCGCCGGGCTGGCCCTGGCCACCCTCGACATGGTGTGCGACGCCGGCGGCCGGCCAGCCAACTTTATGGACATCCGCACAACGGCAACGAGCCTCGACATCGCGCGCGGCTTCGGCCTCATCCTTGACAACCCCGCAGTGCGGTCGATCCTGGTCAATGTCCACGGCGGCGGCATGCAGGCCTGCGATACCATTGCCGAGGGCATCGGCATCGCCGTGAGGCGCCGCGCGGCACGGTGCGTTCCCATCGTCATCTGCTTGGCCGGCAACCATGCCGAGTTCGCCCGCACCGTGCTCTACAACACCGGCGTGCCGCACATGGCCTGCAGCACGCCGTGGGCAGCCGTACAGCAGGCGGTGGCGAGCGCGAAAAGGGAAACACCCTCATGGCTATCCTCATTGGTCGCGAAACGCGCGTGATCTGTCAGGGCCTGACCGGGCGGGCGGCCACGTTCCATGTCAGTCGCATGCTGAGCTATGGTACGCGCATCGTCGGCGGCGTGACGCCCGGCAAAGGGGGCAGCTGGCATCTCGACCTGCCCGTATTTGACACGGTGGCCGAGGCGGTGGCCGCCACCCGCGCCAACGCCAGCTTGGTGTTCGTGCCGCCCGACCGGGCCGCCGGAGCCATGATCGAGGCGATCCAGGCGGGCGTTGGGCTGGTGGTGTGCGTGACCGAGCGCGTGCCGCTGCTCGATATGGTGCGGGTCCGCCAGGCCCTCAACGGCTCGCGCACGTGCCTCGTCGGCCCCAATTCGCAGGGCGTGCTGGCTCCGGGCGTGGCGCAACTGGGCGTCATGGCCACCGCCAGCGCCAGGAGGGGCGGTATCGGCATCGCCTCCCGCTCGGCCTCGCTCACCAGCGAGATCGTGGCCCAGGTGACCAGAGCCGGTCTCGGGCAGTCGACCACGGTGGGCGTCGGCGGCGACCCGGTGCACGGGCTGACGCTCGCTCAGTGCGTCGAGCTGTTCGAGGCCGACAGCCAGACCGAGGGCATCATCCTGATCGGCGAGATCGGCGGCTCTGACGAGGAGGACGCGGCCGAGACGATCGCGCGTCTGCGCTTGAAGAAGCCCGTCGTCGCGCTGGTCGCGGGCAGGCACGCGCCGCGACTGCGCCGCATGGGCCACGCCGGCGCCTTCACCAGCGAGCGGGCCGGCTCCGCCGACCGCAAGATCGGCGCCCTCAGGGCCGCCGGCGTGCTGATTGCGCCCAACGCCCACAACGTCGGCCTGCTGATGCGCGAGGCGCTCACTCCGGCGCCGCAAGGCGCCTGAAACCGCCCATCAGATCCGCGAAGCGGCATGATGGCGGTCGTTCATGTGAAGAACCGGTTCGCGGGCCGCGGTAAACCCAGCGTGTCGCGCAGCGTGGTGCCCGGATACTCGCGGCGGAATAGCCCCCGATGCTGCAGCTCGGGAACCACGCGGTCCACGAAGTCGTCGAGGCCCTGGGGCAGATAGGGGAACATCACGTTGAAGCCGTCGCTGCCGCGGCTGTCAAGCCACTCCTCCATCTCGTCGGCGATGCTGGCGGCGGTGCCGAGGAACGTCTGGCCGGCATAGCCGCCGAGGCGCTGGGCCAGCTGGCGCACGGTGAGGGCCTCGCGGCTGGCCAGCTCGATGGCGCGCGAGCGCCCGCTCTTGCTCTGGTTGGTCTCGGGGATCTCGGGCAGCGGGCTGTCGGGATTGAACTTGGAGGCGTCGGTGCCGAGCGCGATCGAAAGCGAGGCCACGGCGCTGTCGTAGTGCACCAGGCTGTCGAGCTGCGCCCGCTTGGCGCGCGCCTCCTCAACGCTGTCGCCGACGACGACCATCACGCCGGGCAGGATCTTGATGTGGTCCGGGTTGCGCCCAGCCTTCTCGGCGCGGGTCTTCACGTCGGCGTAGAACTGCTGAGCGGTGGGGAGCGGATAGCCGGCGGCGAACACCACTTCCGCAGTTTCCGCCGCAAGCTGCCGGCCGGTCTCGGAGGCGCCGGCCTGGACGATCACCGGCCAGCCCTGAACGGGCCGCGCGATGTTGAGTGGGCCGCGCACGGACAGGTATTTGCCCCTGTGTCCGAGCACGTTGAGCTTGTCCGGATCGAAATAGATCCCGCTCTCAACATCGCGGACGAAAGCGTCGTCGGCCCAGCTGTCCCACAGGCCGGTGACCACGTCATAGAACTCGCGGGCGCGGGCGTAGCGCTCTGCGTGCTCCATGTGCTCCTCGAGGCCGAAGTTGAGGGCTGCATCGGGGTTGGAGGTGGTCACGATGTTCCAGCCGGCGCGCCCGCCACTCAGGTGGTCGAGCGACGCGAACCGCCGAGCGATGTGGTAGGGGGCATCGAAGGTGGTGGAAGCGGTAGCGATGAGCCCGATGCGTTCGGTGACGGCCGACAGGGCCGACAGCAGCGTGAACGGTTCGAACGAGGTGACGGTATGGCTGCGCTTCAGGGCCTCGACCGGCATATTGAGCACGGCCATGTGGTCAGCCATGAAGAAGGCATCGAACTTGGCGCGCTCCAGCGTTTGGATGAAGCGCTTCAAGTGCCCCTGATTGAAGTTGGCGTCAGGAAACGCGCCTGGATAGCGCCAGGCGCCGGTATGGATGCTCACCGGGCGCATGAAGGCGCCGAGATGCAGTTGCCGTGTGCCGCCCATGTCGCCTTCCGCCTGACTTGGAGTGTAGCTCTATCGATTTGGGGTCGTGGTCCCCACCGGTCCCGCAATTGCCTGCCAATCTGGCGTTGGCGGCATCGCTACGCAAGGGCGCCGGCGTCGCCGGCCACCACCGCAAACAGCGCCAACATACGCGCGGCGCTCCTGCGCGCATGTTGCGAGCAATCGAGAAGCGATACGTCCGGACGGGGCGAACGCGCGCGGAGAGCTGCTGCAGACGGAGGCAGCTGATGGCGAAGGGGCTGCAGGGACGCCATGGGTAAGTTAGGTGCTCGACCTCACCCTCGGCGCCAGCGCGCCAACGGCTAGGCGGGCGGGCGGTTCATTGAGCCGGCACGGTGCACCATCCAGACCAGTCTGTCGCACACATGACGCGATCGACGGCACGAGGCGTACCTTCATGGCGCGCCCCATAGCCACCTTGTGGATCTCGGCCATCACCTTGGCCGCCTGCGGAGGACCAGCTCCCCAACACTTAACGCGCGGCTCGCCGCCCCTCGCCTCCTGGAATGCAGCCAGGAGGCGGCGGTGAGCGTGGCGGTGGCTTAAGATCGAGCGGATGAATAAAGTTCATGACCGCGCCCTCCTCCGCAACTGGCTGAGGCGCCCCGTCTGTTCGACCGCCGCGGCGTAGACGACGGCTGTGTGCCGGCAATCCACCAGCGCCCGGTCGGCGCCTTGCGCGCCCAGGCCGTAGTCTGCGGAGATGTCGGCGAGCCTATAGCTCTGCAGCCCCGGCCACGCCGCGCGCGCAGCTTCGAGCGCGCAGCAGACCTTGTTGGGGATGTGGCGCCCGATTCGCTGGGCAGCCTCGTTGAGGAAAGCGATGTCGAATCGGGCGTTGTAGAAGACGAGAAGGTCATCGCCGATGAAGTCCAGGAAATCACTGATCGCCTGCTCGATGTTGCAGCCGTCCTGCGCGAGCATCTCGTCGGTGACGCCGGTGAGGCGGACGATGTCCTTCGGCAGCTTGCAACCGGGATTCACGAGCACCCGAAACGTTTCATTTAGGTCTAAGTCACGGTTCACCCGGATCGCGCCGATCTCGATGATCTCGTCGATGTTCGGGTCGAGGCCCGTGGTCTCCAGGTCGGCGACGACGAATCGGAACGGCAAGATCTCCTTGAAGCTCCGCCGCCGGGCGCGCGGCTTTCCCCTAGGCTGGATAGCGAGGATGGCGACGAGCACCGCGATAAGGATGATGGCGAGGAGGACGATCATGGCTTGCCCTTCCTCCACCGCAGCCCCGCCCCGCCGTCGAGCGAGGTCTCTCCATCCTCGATCAGAACGATTCCGGCCTCGGCGAACGCCCGCCCGATCTTCTGCAACGTCGAGACCTTCGCGTCCGAGCCCAGGGTTTCGCAGGCGACGACAGTCTCCGGGGAGACCTTCGCCCGCTTAGCGAGATCATCGCCGGACCACCCGAGGATGGCGCGAGCTGCCTTGCATTGGTCTGGCGCCAGCATGACCGGATTGTGCCTCGAGGCGCTGCTCGTCATCCTCGGCCCCGCGCGACCTCGAACTGCGATCCAAGGTCGAATGCCAACGCCTAGCCGATGCGGGGTAACTCGCTCATATACTGGCTGGGGAGGCAGCGGGACAAGCGCCGTTTCCTGCAGTCATCCGCCAAGCCGAGCCCCTAGTCCGAAAGAGGAGGTCGCCTGACATGTCCCTCAAGCTCCGCCCATACGAAGGCGATAGACCCGTCGCGGGTATCAGATTTCGACCTGATGCTCGACGGGGAGGTCATTGGGTTCACCCAGATCCGCCACCGCGCCAGCTGCAACGATGGCCTGCCGCCGGAGGCAGCCAATAATATCTACTACGGGATCGACGAGGCCCATCGCGGCAACGGGTACGGTAAGGGCCTGTTCGGCCTCGCGCTGCAGGGCCAAGAACGCAGTAGGGCTCGACAAGGTCCGCATTACCGTCATGGCCGACAACCCCACCAGCAAGCACATCATCGCCGACGTGTATGGCGCCCGCCACGTCGCCGATTTTGTCTGCAAACAGGGCGCCACCTATCACCTCTGCGAAATCGCTGTTTTTGAGAAGTAGCGGGAGACCCGACGCCTCCCACGCGCTGGGGCTTGACGTGTCGCCAGGACCGGCGCCCGATATCACCCGTATCAGCCCGTATTAGGAAGAGACCCGGAGTTCCTTGTCATGCGTAACCCAACCCTCCCACCACCCGACGCCCTCACCGCACTGCGCGGGCCGATCGTTATCGACGGCGACGCGATGCACATTTCCTTCTCGGACCGGGGGATCGGTCCGTGCGACGACGATCATAGCGAGGGCGCCCGCACCCCGAACCTGCCGCCCGATCACGTCCTCGCAGCCCTGCGCCAGCCGCGGTTCCTTCGGGCGTGGATGCTGCGGAAAGCGAGGCAGTCATGACAGATCCCAAAGTTGTCGGCGCCCTTGGCCTTGTCGCGATCGCCCTGATCGGGATCTCGCTCACCGGCTTAAGTGGCGCCGGAGCCGCGCTCCTCGGGTTCGGTATTGGCGGCTTCCTGGCCGCGCACCAGTTCAGGGACAGCCCCTTCGCGCGAAGGCTCGCCGCCCGGCTGTCCGTGTGGCCATCACCTCGACGGCGTCGGTAGAACCAGGCTACCGAATGACCTTCGAGATCCTCGGCGACATCGACCAAGTCGAAAGGATCGCCGCCGGGACCGAGGTTCGAGACAGGGCCCGACTGCGGAGAGCTTACGGCCGCGGTCGGTGGCGCAAACGAAAGGACATTGCCCGGGTCCGATTGGCCGATCGATCGATCCACCTTGCCGAGGCACACCGGTACGAAGCCGCCGGGATCGGGCGCAAGCAATTCAAGATCACGCACCTGCTGCAGCCATGAAGCAACGCCTGGTCGTCTGCATCACAAATAAGGGCTATCCGGCCTCGCTGGAGCCACGAAAGGATTACGTCGCGCTCAAGGACTCGGGTCGCGGAGAAGCATGGGTCTGCTTGCGCGTGATCGACGAGTCCGGCGAGGACGATCTGTTCCCCAAGGAAGCTGTTCCGGGAGATCGACCTACCGCAGCCAATCAAAACGGCAGGGCTATCGGCCGAGGCTGCCCGATGCACGTCCATAGCCGGCTGAAGAATCAACGATCTCAACATCAGATGTACCCGAAAAGATGTACCCGAACGGCTCCTCCTGCCAGGTCTGGCGCACATTGAGCGCCATGGCCGCCTTCGCGGGTGTCCAGCACATCGGCTAAGATGCTGCCGCAAGCCCGAGCCCGGCCCGAGCAACAGGAGGACCGAACATGAGCCTTGAGACCGCGAGCGTCGAGGTGCTGCCCTGGGTAAAGGCGGAACTCAACTATCTCGTCCCGACCAGGGAGCGCCCGCGCACGTACACCTACGACCCGCCCGCCGGTGTCCCGCGCAGCACGGCGGCCAACGAGCCGCACATCGTGCAGATCAGCGACGTGCGGCCGATCCTCTCGGAGGTCTCGCTCGACACGCACGGCTTCGACCTCGTGCCGCACCTCAGCGCTGTGCGACACTTCTATAACGAGCAGGAGGTGAAGGCGGTCTACTACCCCGAGGCCGAGCAACTCCTTAAGGACGTGACCGGGGCGGACCGGGTGTTCATCTTCGACAACACCGTGCGGCGGCGAGTGCCCGGCGCCCAGGACCGCCTGGTCGGACAGCCGCGGCAACCGGTGCCACGCGTGCACGTGGACCATACGGAAACATCCGGTCCGCAGCGGGTGCGTGACCTACTTCCCGAGCAGGCCGAACAATTGCTGCGGGGTCGTGTTGAGATCATCAATCTGTGGCGGCCGATCCGCGGGCCGCTGCTCGACATGCCGCTGGCTGTCGCCGATGCGAAGAGCGTGAAGCCTGAGCAGCTCATCGCCTCCGACCTCGTCTATCAGAACCGCGTCGGCGAGACCTACTCGGTCACCTACGACGCCCGCCACCGCTGGTACTACGTGCCCAGGATGGAGGCCGACGAGGTGCTGCTGCTCAAGTGCTACGATTCCAAGAGTGACGGGCGCGCCCGCTTCACCCCCCACACGGCCTTCGCCGACCCCACCACGCCCATCGGAGCGCCCCCGCGCGAGAGCATCGAACTGCGCGCCATGGTGTTCCACACCGCCTGACGCGCCGGATCCCGGGCGCCGGCGCTATCTGTCGTACCCGCTGGCGCAGCTCGCGACCTTCACCCGGTCGCGAGCTCCGCGCTCGCACCCCCTGGCTC
>JAFMSC010000359.1 GCA_017353825.1 Hyphomicrobiaceae bacterium
CTGGCGCTCCAGATGGGTCCAGGAGCGCACCAGCCGGCTCTTCTGGTAGGTGAGGTGGGCCAGCTCCACCTGCAGGCGGCCCTCGCGGGTGGCCGCGCGCTGGCCGAAGATCTCCAGGATCAGCCCGGTGCGGTCGAGTACCTTGCAGCCCCAGGCCGTCTCGAGGTTGCGCTGCTGCACCGGGCTCAAGCCGTGGTCGACGATGGCAAGACCCGCTTGGCGCTCGCCGATGAGCGTGGCAAGCTCCCTCACCTTGCCGGAGCCGAACAGCGTCGATGGCCGTGGCTGCGGCAGCGGGACAATCTCCTCAGCCACCACATCGAGCGCAATGGCACGCGCCAGGCCGGCGGCCTCGACGAGACGGTCTTCGGCGGAATGCGTTGCCACCGTGAGCAGAGGGCCGGCAGCGGCCCCATTGCCCACCGGGCGTTGGGGTGAGCGTAGGGGCACGAACACCACCGCGCGCACCGACGCGGGTCGGCGGTCGAGCGGAGCGCGGCCTCGCGCGCGCTTCGGGGCGGTAGCGTCGGTCGAAATGGCTATCCCTGTGGGCCCTCGGCCGGGTCTGTCTCCATCAGGTGCACGGGTTGGCCGGGCATGATGGTGGATATGGCGTGCTTGTACACCAATTGCGAGTGTCCGTCGCGCCGCAGGAGGACGCAGAAGTTGTCGAACCAGGTCACCACGCCCTGTAGCTTGACGCCATTCATGAGGAATATGGTGAGCGGCGTCTTGTTCTTGCGCACGTGGTTCAGGAACGTGTCCTGAAGGCTTTGGGCTTTTTCGGCCATTGTTGTTGTCCGTCAGGATTGTTGTTGTTCGGTCGGCATTGCGCGGTCGGGGGCCCCAGTCCCACCACCCCCGATCGGGCAAAAATCATGCTGTATCATATTGCTTTGCACAAGAGAATTCGCGATCAGCCGTGCCTGGAGGCTGCCCAACATGCGGGCCGGGATGGCCGACCAGCGCGGGCTCTTGCCACCCGCGATCAGGGTGCTGCGATCTCGGCGGCGCCGTGAAACTCGGACCGCAGTCTTTCCGTGAGCAGGCCTGGCGCCCCGTTGCCGATCGGCTGGCCGTCGATCTTCACCACCGGCATGACGATGTTGGTGGCCGAGGTCACGAACGCCTCGCGCGCGGCCTTGGCCTCGGCCACGGTGAAGGCGCGCTCGACCAACTCGAGGCCCTCACGCCTCAGCAGGTCGATCAGCGTGGTGCGGGTGATGCCCCTGAGGAGCCGGTTGTCCGTGGACCGCGTGATCAGGTGGCCCTCGCCATCGACGATCCAGGCGTTGGAGGAGGCCCCCTCCGTGATGTAGCCGTTGCCATCGACGAACCACGCCTCCGTGGCGCCCTCGGCACGCGCGGCCTCCTTGGCGAGCGCGGCGGGAAGCAGCATGACCGTCTTGATGTCGCAGCGGTCCCAGCGCGGATCGGGGATGGTCTTGACACCGATGCCCACCTTGGCCGCAACCTCCTGCTCTACGGGCGAGACGCTGCGCGCGAGGCAGACCACCGTGGGCCTGGTCCCCGACGGCGGGAACAGGAAGTTGCGCGGCGCTGCGCCCCGCGACACCTGCAGATAGACGAGGCCGTCGGTGACGCGGTTGCGCCGGATGGTCTCGCGCAGCACGCGCGACCATGCGCCCGGCGGCATCGGCTGTGGCATGCCGAGCTCAGCCAACGAACGCGCCAGCCGCCCCATGTGCCGCGTCTCGTCCACGAGCCGCCCCCCCTTCACCTCGCATACCTCGTACACCGCGTCGGCAAACTGGAACCCCCGGTCCTCGGCATGCACGGCCGCCTGTGCATAGGGGAGGTAGCGGCCGTTGACGTAAATGATGCGGGTCATGTGGTGGGGATTTCCCGGGCGTTGGGTTCGACCCCGGCGAAAGCCGCTTGACCCGACATGTCAAAGGCTGCAACCGTCAAATGTTGGGGTCGGCGGCTTCGCCTTGACCCCAACTACGTCCTACCGATGTGGCCGTCAATCCGCAAACCGCCGAGGCCGTTGCAGGTCTTGACGCAGATTGCCCGCCATTGGGCACAGGTGAGTACCAATGGTTCCTGAGGTGCCCAGGGGCATGCAGGGGTACGCCGCACCCCCTCAAATCATGAGCGGCACCCCTGTTTCTGCGGACCGCGGCTGCCCGTCCAGGTTCTGCTCGACGGCGTTCTCGAAGGCCTCGCCTCGGTCACGCGGGTTCGGGCCGTGGCGTTGCTTGCGGACACCAACGACCGGCTCCTCGTGCCGTGAAGGTCTTCCTCGACGAGTGCGTGGACTGGCGACGATCGCCCGCGATCCGTCTCGCAATCAAGAACGGCACGTTGCTTGATCTCCCATGCAAGGCTTTCGACGTGTTCATAGCCGTCGATCGGCAAACGGCCCATTTGAGCCAGAATCGGGCGGCTTGGCCGATCGCCGTGTGTCCTGGCGCGAGGACGAACCGGCTCGCCCATCTGATGTCCCTTCTGGGGCAGACGGCGGCGACAAAAGCCGTGAAGCCGGGTGCGGTGCAATTCGTTGGCGAGCGACAGGAGTTGTGCTCAATGCCGAATGGTCGAGGCGTTTCGCAGACGACAGGAATCACGCTGGTTTGGCGTCTGCGCTGACGCCAGCTTGACTCGTCTCTTCAATCCCTTTCCGCTTCAGCTTCTCATGGGCGCGACTTCGACCGCCAACGGAGATTGTAGCGCGCAGGTGTCAGGGCGTCCGGTCATACGACAGGAGGAGGGGTGGCTGTGGGCGACAGGGTGGAGGCGCTGCTGTTCGATCTTGGTCGCGTCGTCATCGAGCTCGACAGCGCGCGCGTCCATGCGCGCTGGGCCGAGCTGGCAGGCGTGTCCGTGGCCGAGATCGAGCGGCGGGCTCGCACGCGCGTGGCTCAAAGCGAAGCCTTCCATCGCCACGAGTGCGGTGAGATCTCGGACGCGGCGTTTTTCGCCCATCTCCGTTCGGCGCTGGAGATCGACCTAACCGACGATGAGCTGAAGGACGGCTGGAACGCGATCTTCGTCGGGGAGATGCCCGGCATCCGGCCGCTGCTGGCGCTTGCCGGCCGGGTGTTGCCACTCTACGCCTTCTCCAACACCAACCCCGCGCATCAAGCGTGCTGGTCGGTGCGCTTTTCTGAGCTGCTCGCAAGCTTCCGCCAGGTCTTCGTCTCCAACGAGCTCGGTGCGCGCAAGCCCGACGTGGCCGCGTTCCGCGCCGTGGCCACCGCCATGGGCGTGGCGCCGGCCCGCATCCTCTTCTTCGACGACATGGCCGCCAACGTCGCCGGCGCCAAGGCCAGCGGTATGCAGGCCGTCGAGGTGGCCGCCGTGGCCGACATCGAGCTGGCGCTGATCAGCCTCGAGGGATGCCACTGAAGCTGCGAGTTGCATAGGTTCGTCGACGCTGGCGCTGCTGGCAAACCCAATAGCGTTGGGTCTGTCATGTCGCTCGACCAACCTACGCCGTCCGCGCTACCTCCCCGGCGCGTTCTTGCGAGCTGACGCCCAGCGCGCGGAGCTTGCGGTGGAGGGCCGAGCGCTCCATGCCGACGAACTCGGCAGTACGGGAGATGTTGCCGCCGAAGCGGTTGATCTGGGCGAGCAGGTACTCGCGCTCGAAAATCTCGCGTGCCTCGCGGAGTGGCAGCGACATCAGGTGCTCGGCGCCGCCGTTGACGGGGAGCGGCACGTTGGAGCCGATCTCCTCAGGCAGCAGGTCGGCGGTGATGATGGCGCTGGCGTCGCCACCCGAGAGGATCAGGAGGCGCTCGATGTTGTTCCTCAGTTCGCGCACGTTGCCCGGCCAGTCGTGCGCCTGCAGCACGGCGATGGCGTCCTCGCCGATCTTGCGCGGGGCCAGGCCGGAGGACTGTGCCACCTGCTTCACGAAATACTGGATGAGCTGGGGGATGTCGTCGCGCCGCTCGGCGAGCCCCGGCACGCGCAGCGGCACCACATTGAGGCGGTGGTAGAGGTCCTCTCGGAACCGGCCGTCGCCCATCTCGCGCTCCAGGTCTCGGCTGGTTGAGGAAATAATGCGCACGTCCACTGCCACCTTCGGTCCGCCGCCGACGCGCTGGAACTTCTGCTCAACGAGCACGCGCAGCACCTTGCCCTGCGTCTCCAGCGGCATGTCGGCCACCTCGTCGATGTAGAGGGTGCCGGTGTGCGCCTCCTCCAGCGCACCCACCTTTCGCGCGCCGCTCTCGTGGTCCTCGACGCCGAACAGCTCCTCCTCCACGCGGTCGGGCGCCATGGCTGCTGCGTTGAGGATCACGAACGGGCCGTCCTTGCGATGCGACTTCTCGTGCATGACGCGCGCGCACAGCTCCTTGCCGGAGCCCGCCGCGCCGCGGATCAACACGCGGCTGTTGGTGGGGGCCACGCGTTCGATTTGGGTGCGTAGCTGGTTAATGGCCGCCGAGTGGCCAATCATCTCGAAGCTCACCACCGAGCGGTCGCGCAGCGTCCTCACTTCGCGTTGCAGCTTGGAGGCCTCCAGCGCCCGCTGGGTGACGAGCAGCAGGCGGTCGGCCTTGAACGGCTTCTCGATGTAGTCGTATGCACCGCGCTTGATGGCCGTCACGGCGGTCTCGATGTTGCCATGGCCGGAGATGATGACCACCGGCAGGTCGGGGTGCGCCTTCTTGGTCAGGTTGAGCACCTCCAGGCCGTCGAGGCGGCTGCCCTGCAGCCAGATATCGAGGATGACGAGCTGCGGGCGGCGTTCCTCGATGGCCTTCAGCGCCTCGTCGGAATCGCGGGCCGTGCGCGTGCGATGGCCGTCGTCCTGGAGGAAGCCCGCCACCATGTCGCGTATGTCCGCCTCGTCATCGA
>JAFMSC010000360.1 GCA_017353825.1 Hyphomicrobiaceae bacterium
CGGCGAGGCCGGCACCACCGCCGCCCAGCGCTTCCGGCACCCAGGCGAGCAGCAGCCCGGCCTTCTCAAGGGCGTTCCACGCCGGCGCTACCCAACCGTTGCCGTCGGCCTGGTTCAGAGCTTGCGGATCGCACAAGTCGGCGAACATGCGTCGGGCGGTATCGCCGACGAGGCTCTCGCTGGCCATTGGATTGTCTCCACCTTGGTTGTTGGTTGGGCCGCGTCATCCCACCGTCATGACGCCCACGACGGCGGCCGTCATCAGCGTCGACAGCGTCCCCGACACCATGGTCTTGGCCCCGAGCGCCGCGATCTCGGCGCGCCGCAGCGGAGCCATTGCCGCGATGCCGCCCACCATGATGCCGAGGCTGCCGAAATTGGCAAAGCCGCACAGCGCATAGGTGAGGATCAGCCGCGAGCGGTCCGACAGCGCGCCCGGCGCCAGCCCGGCGAGCTGAAGGTAGGCCAAGAACTCGTTGAGGACGGTCTTGACACCCAGCAGTGCCCCGGCCTGCGCGCACTCGGCCCACGGGATGCCGGTGAGCCAAGCGAGCGGCGCGAACACCCACCCCAGCACCTGCTGGAATGTGAGCTGCACTCCAAGCGGCGCCGAGAAAAGGCCGAGGAGCTGGTTGGCAAGTGCCACCAGCGCCACCGCGACGATCAACATCGCCGTGACGTTGGCGAGCAGCAACACGCCCTCCCAGGTGCCTTGGGCGATGGCGTCCATGCTCGACTGCGGTGGGTCGTCGATCACGACCTTGTCGCCGTCGGCCTCTCCCGGCGCTCCCGGACCTGGCGCGTGCGGGACCATCAGCTCCGACAGCATCAGCGCGGCCGGCACGCTGATCACGGACGCCACGATCAGGTGTCCCGCCACGCCCGGGACCACCGGCTGGAGGATGCTGGCGTAGACGGCCAGCACCGTCCCCGCCACGCCGGCCATGCCGACCGTCATGGTGGCGAAGAGTCCCGCGCGGCTCATCCCGGCGAGGTACGGCCGCACCATCAGCGGCGCCTCGACCATGCCGAGGAAGATGTTGGCCGCCGCCGAGGTCCCCACCGGCCCCGACACGCCCATGGTTCGCCGCAAGACCCAACCGAGGGCACGCACCACCCGCTGCAGGATGCCCCAGTGGTAAAGGAGCTTGGTGAGGGCGCTGATCACCAGGATCAGGGGCAGGGCGTGGAACGCCAGGATGAACCCGTTCTGGGGGCTCACCGTCTGGAACGGCGCCGGTGCGCCGGCCAGGTAGCCGAACACCAGCTGCATGCCGGCGGCGGTGGCTGCCTGCAGCGCGGTCACGAGACCGGCCGCGAGGTCGAAGGCGCCGCGCACAGCGGCCACGTTGAGCATGATGCCGGCGATCAGCACCTGCAGGCCGACCCCGGCGAGTGCCAAGCGCACCAGTCGCGAGGGGCTGAGGCTGGCGCGGCGTTCCGAAAGCGCCCACGCAATCAGCGGGATTGCCACAAGCCCGATCAGGCTCTGCACTTGCGGTGTCATCGTGTGCTTGTTCCTGTCCGCGCGCATCGCCAAGCTCGCGCCGTATGCTCCGTCAGCGCGGAGAGAGCGCCTGCCATTCGCTTACCCGATCTGCCTGCGGCTGGCGGGGATGCGGCTTGCCATCACCTTGTCGATGCGGCGGCCGTCGAGGTCCACGACTTCGAAGCGCCAGCTGTGGGTCTCCATGAACTCACCCACCGCGGGCAGGCGACGCAGCTCGGCCAACATGAAGCCCGCGACCGTCTGGTAGTCTCGCTTCTCAGGCAGGGAGAAGCCCAGTTGCTCGGCCATCTCGTCGGCCGGCATGGCGCCCGACAGCAGCCACGACCCGTCCTCGCGCTGGACCGCGTAGGGCTCCTCCTCCAGGTCCAGATCGGAGCGGAACACCCCGGCGATCGCCTCCAGCACGTCGGCGGGCGTCACCACGCCCTCGAAATGGCCGTACTCGTCGTGGATGAGCGCCATGGGCACCTGGGCATCGCGTAGCGTCTCCAGCACATCGAGGGCGTCTGTGGTATCGGGGATGATCGGCGCCTGGCGCAGGTGGGCGCGCACATCGAGCGGCGCGTCCGATACCATGGCAACCAGGAGCTCACGCGCTCGCACTACGCCGATGAGGTCGTCGGGTGAACCGTCGCCCACAGGCAGCCGCGTGTGCGGGCTCGCCAGGATGCGCGCCTTCACATCGGCCGCATCGGCGTTGGCGTCGACCCAGTCCACGTCGGTGCGTGGCGTCATCAGTCCGCGCACGGGGCGGTCGCCGAGCCGCAGCACGCCGGAGATGAGCCGGCGCTCGCCGGATTCCAGCACCCCCGCGCCCTCCGCTTCCGCAATCAGCCCCCGGATCTCTTCCTCCGTTACCGTGCTCTTGGGCAGCTGGCGCTGGCCCAGAAGCCAGAATACGCCACGGGTCGAGACGTCGAGCAGCCACACCGCGGGCGCGGCAATGCGCGAGAGCGCGGTCATTAGCGGCGCCACGGCGCAGGCGATGGTCTCGGCATGGCGCAGCGCCAGGTTCTTGGGTACGAGCTCGCCGGCAATCAGCGACAGGTAGGTGATGGCGGAGAACACGCCGATGTAGGCGAGGGAGCCTGCCGCGGTCTCTGGCACGCCCTTGTCCGTGAGATAGCGGCCAAGATTGCCGGTGAGTGTGGCGCCGGAATAGGCGCCGGCGATGAGACCGATCGCCGTGATGCCGATCTGCACGGTGGAGAGCAAGCGGCCCGGGTCGGCGGCGAGGGCAAGCGCCCGTTGGGCGCCGGACCGGCCCTCGGCGGCCAGTGCGGTGAGGCGCGAACGGCGGGACGAGACGATAGCCAGCTCGGAAAGCGCAAACACCCCGTTCAACAGGATGAGAAGCACCACGATGATGATTTCGAGCACGGAACCCACAGGGCCGGCTCGCCCGGTGCGCCGGTCCTCCTTCTGCTGCTGGCGCGCAAGGGAAACAGAGTTGCCCCCGTCGGTCAACCTGGGCCAGGAGGGAGCCCTCGGGGGAAAATCGGAAGTCAGAAGCCGGAAATCAGAAGCCGGACCGCCGGAGTTCCGACTTTTGATTTTCCGGTTTTGCCGGCCTACCCCTTCCGGCCCGGCAGCGACGGCAGGGACTTGACGTAGGTGGCAATCGCGGCGCGGTCGGCGTCCGAAAGCTTGGCGGTGTTGCGCACCACGTCGGCCATGGTCGAGCCGACCGAATCGGCGTCGGGCGTGAACCCCGACTTGAGCAGGTAGGCGATGTCGCCGGCCGACCACGCGGCGAGACCATCGGAATGGGGTGTGATGTTCGGCACCCATCCTTTGCCCTCCGGGTCCGGGCCGCCGGAGAACCGGCGCGCAGCGACGATGCCGCCGAGCACGCCGCGCGGGCTGTGGCATTCGGCGCAATGGCCGGGGCCTTCCACCAGGTAGGCGCCCCGGTTCAGTTCCGCACTCCTGGCGGCATCGGGTGTGAACGCCTTGCCGTCGAGATAGACGAGCTTCCACAGCCCGAGCCCGCGCCGCACGTTGAAGGGGAATGGCAGCTCATGCGGCTCCGACGCCCGCGACTCGGCCGGCAGCGTTCTGAGGAAGGCGAACAGGTCGCGCACGTCGTCGAGCGCCATGCGCTGGTAGGAGGTATAGGGGAACGCCGGATAGAGGTGCTCGCCGTCGCGGCCGATGCCGGCCAGCATGGCGTTGACGAACGCCTCCTCCGGCCACGCGCCGATACCGTTCTTCTCGTCCGGAGAAATGTTGGGCACCTTGAAGGTGCCAAAAGGCGTAGAGAGCGCCAGGCCGCCGCCCAGCCGCTGCTGGTCCTTCTGCTTGGGCGTGGCGTGGCAGGAGGGGCAGCCGCCGATGTTGAACATGGTCTCGCCGTTGGCGAGATCGGGCGTACGCGCGGGCAGCGGCCCCCTTACCGCCGGCCTGGGTATCGTGAGCGCGTAGAATGCGCCCGCCCCGGCGAGCGCCAGCCCGATCAGCCCGGCGATGAGGGTCCGCAGTCGCATCCCGTTGCGCGAGGCGACACCTATTTCTTGGCCACCCGGTAGTCCTTATGGCAGCTGCCGCAGTAGTTCACCACCTTGGGCCATTCCGTCTTGAAGGTCGCCTCGTCCTTGATGGCAGCCTCGGCGGCCTTGCTGTCCTTGGCGAAGCCGTCAAACCAGTCGAGGTAGTCCTTCATGTTGGTCCAGATC
This sequence comes from Hyphomicrobiaceae bacterium, assembly GCA_017353825.1. Taxonomy (GTDB): domain Bacteria; phylum Pseudomonadota; class Alphaproteobacteria; order Rhizobiales; family Hyphomicrobiaceae; genus AWTP1-13. The sequence continues at coordinate 4,186 of JAFMSC010000360.1, forward strand.
GCCGGCAGCGCCTTCGTGTCCCCGCCGGTCTTGGAATCCGCCGGCCAGAGCGTCTTCAGCTTGACAGCGTTGGTCTGGAAGGTCTTGAGCGAGGTTTTCACCTTGGCGAGGTCGAATGGTGCCTCGCCCTTCATCATGGCCGTCGGCGCCTTGGTCGCTTCCGCGTTGGCCTTCATGAGGTTCTGGCGCTGCTTGATGGCGTCGAGATTCTGCGCCTGCGCGACGCTCGCCGCCAGAGTAACGACCAGGAGTCCTGCAACAGTACGAAGCATCGTGTTCCCTCCAAACTTGCAAAATGCCGGCGCAACCCCGCCTTCCAAGGCGTCCAGCGCAGACTACTCTCGCCTGCCCGCTCTGCGAGAGGCGGCTGGGCCCCAGGCCCCGCGCCGACAATAGTTGCAGGCTGACAAGTGCAAAAGTTTGCTGTGCCACACTTTATTTTGAGCGGTCCGGTCAAGGGAATTGGGGCAATCTCATGGAATAATTCGGCCGCCACGAGCGTATGCTTATGGGAGAGCTAGGGGGATCTAGGGGGAGAGCGTGGGGTCCCGGCGGGAGGCGGTTGCTGCGGAGATCCCGCGCCTGCGGCGCTACGCGCGGGCACTCCTCGGCGAGGACGGCGAGGCCGACGACCTGATCCAGGATAC
>JAFMSC010000061.1 GCA_017353825.1 Hyphomicrobiaceae bacterium
CGCCGCGTCGAGCCCGAACGCCGAGCCCCCGGACAGCGCGATGGCGTCCACGCCTTGTACGGTCTGCGCCGGGTCGAGCAGCGCCGTCTCGCGTGTGCCCGGCCCGCCGCCTCGCACGTCGATGGAACCCACCGCTGGCGCCTCGAACACGACCGCGGTCACACCGGAGGCAAGACGGGGATCGTCAGCGTTGCCGACCAGCACGCCCGGCACATCGGTGATGAGGTTGCGCGAGCCCATGCCAGCGAAATTGACGCCTCACGTACCGGCGGTCAACGGTCGGCGCGGGCGGCACCCGTCATCCGGAGACCGAGCCCAGCGGGCCATCCGGGACCACAACGTGTCGATCCTCACGCGGAACCGGATCGGAGCGCTGTTTGCCCTTGGCTCGCATCGCTCCGTCCGGGACGAAGGTGCTCCGTTCGCGACGAAGGGGGGTACTCCCAAAATCTCAGTTCTCGAAGTATGAGATCTTGCCGTCGGGGCCCTTACGCCAAGTGTACACCACATAATCGAGCCGCGTGACGTCGCCCTTCTTGTCGTAGCTCAAGTCACCCAGCACGGTCTTGAAGGTTCGGCCCGAGGCGAGCTCGGCCGCCACCTTCTTGGGGTCCAGCGACTTGGCCGCCTCCGCCGCCTGCTTGATGAGCTCCACGGCGGCGTAGCTGTAGAGCGTGTAGGCCTCCGGCTCGAACTTCTTGGCACGGAACTTCGCCACGGCTGCCTTCGCCACATCGCGCTTGCGCGGATCGGGCCCGTAGGTCATCAGCGTGCCCTCGGCGCCGGGCCCGGCAATGACCGCGAACTCGTCGGAGGCGATGCCGTCAGCGCCCATGAACGGCGCCTGCAGGCCGCCGTCGCGCATCTGCCGCAGGATCAGGCCGCCCGTGTCGTGCAGCCCGCCCCAGTAGACGAGGTCAGGCTTGGCCGCCCTGAGCTTGCTGACGAGCGCGCTGAAGTCCTTGTCATCCTTATTGATGCCTTCGAAGAAGATCTCCTTCACGCCCTTGGCGTTCATGTTCTTGCGCGTCTCCTGGGCGAGGCCCTCGCCGTAGGTGGTCTTGTCGTGCACCACGGCAACGCGCTTGTCCTTGAAATGCTTGGCGATGTAGTCGCCGGCCACCGATCCCTGCTGGTCGTCACGACCGCAGGTGCGGAAGATGTTCCACATCTTGCGCTCGGTTATCTTGGGATTGGTGGCCGCCGGCGTGATCTCCAGGATGCCGTTCTCCTGGTAGACCTCGGAGGCGGGCATGGTGACGCCGGAGTTGAAGTGGCCGACAACAAACTTGACGCCGTCGCCGACGAACTTGTTGGCTACCGACACGCCTTCCTTGGGGTCCGCTCGGTCGTCGCCCACGCTGACGACGACCTTCTGCCCGAGGATGCCGCCGGCGGCATTGATGTCCTCGACGGCCTGCTCCACGCCCTGCTTCAGCTGAGCGCCGAACGCGGCGCTGCCGCCAGTGATCGGCCCAGCGACGCCAAGCTTGACCTGGGCTGCGGCGCCGTTTGCCGCCGCCAGGCTCGCTGCAAGGGCCAGCGCCGGCCAGAGCAATCGGTTCATGCAAACCTCCCTTCCCGTGTGCGGATTAGTCATGTCATCCCCACGGCGGGCGAGCCGGCCGGGGAGCCGCACTATTCAACGAAACCTCCGACGAGTCACGCCGATTTGACTGCGCGTGATTTGGGCAACTCTGCACAAGGTCAATCAGGCCTTGCGGCGCCAGCCGAACAGCCCGGCGCGCTCGAACAGCCAGCCGTACTGGCGTGCGATCTGGTCGGCCCTGACCAGCCGATACCCGGCCGACGCGGCAACGACCACCACCACAAAATCTACTGCGAAGTTCTCGAGCGAGAGCAGGACTTCGTCGAACAGGGCATGGTGAATAAAGCGTACGCCCGCCGCAATCCCGAGCATGTAGAGGGGCACCTGCCAGTATGGGCGCCAAGTCTGCGCCATGGCCCGCCCCGACACGAAGGCCCCAGCGCCGCCGAGAAGGCACGTGACCACGACAAACACCCAGGGACTGTTCCCGCCGAGGTCGTAGAGTTGGCCCATCCCTATCACCGCCCAGCTTTCCTCAGCCCTTCCGCTCAGCGCCGCCCGCCTTCCAGGTAGGCCGCCCGCACCTCGGGCTTGGCTAGCAGCTCCCGGCCGGTGCCGCTGAGCGTAATGTGACCGCTGACCATCACGTAGGCGCGGTGGGCGATCCTCAGTGCATGGTAGGCGTTCTGCTCGACTAGGAAGACGGTGACGCCGGCCCGGTTCAGGTCCTCGATCACCTCGAAGATCTGCTTCACCACCAGCGGCGCCAATCCAAGCGAGGGCTCGTCGAGCAAGAGAAGCCGCGGCCGGCTCATGAGCGCACGTGCGATGGCCAGCATCTGCTGCTCGCCCCCCGACAGGGTGCCGCCCCGCTGGTCGAGACGCTTGGCGAGCACGGGGAACAACATCTTTACGCGTGCCAGGTCCTCCTCGAAATGCGTGCCGGCGTGAAGGCCGGCGCCCATCAAGAGGTTCTCGCGCACCGTCATGCGCGGGAAGATGCGCCGGCCCTCAGGCGACTGGGCAATGCGCAGGCGAGCGATCTCGTGCGTGGGCATGCGGGTGATGTCGCGGCCCTCGAACAGGATGCAGCCCTCGCGCGCGCGGGGATCGCCGCAGATCGTCATCATAAGCGTGGATTTGCCGGCCCCGTTGGCGCCGATCAGCGTCACGATCTCGCGCTCGTGCACGTCGAGGTCAACACCCTTGAGGGCCATGATCGGCCCGTAGAAGCTCTTGACGCCGCGCACGGCCAGCATCGGCGAGCTCATGGGCCGGCCCCTGCGGTGTCATCCCGGAATTGCGCGTTAGCGTAACAAGCGGGACCCAGCGTCAAGGGGAAGAGGCGTGGATCTCGTGACCCTTGGTGCCGGGTCTCGCGCTTGGCCCGGTATGTGAGCGAGCGAGCTCCTCCTCCCTCGCTCATTCCGCGATCTCCGCCTCGACCTTGTCCACCTCGCGGTCCTCGACGCCGAGGTAGGCGGCGACCACCCTGGGGTCGTTGCGGACGGCATCGGGGCTGCCGTCGGCGATCTTCTGGCCGTAGTCGAGCACCACCACGTGGTCGGAGATCTCCATCACCACCGACATGTCGTGCTCGATCAGCAGGATCGACAGGGAATGGGCGCGGCGGATGGATAGAAGAAGCTCGGTCAGGCGCGCGGTCTCGCGCGGGTTGAGCCCCGCGGCGGGCTCATCAAGGCACAGGAGCTGCGGCTCGGTGCACATGGCGCGCGCGATCTCCAGGCGACGCTGGGCGCCATAGGGCAGCTCGCCGGCGGCATCGTCGGCGCGGTCGCCGAGCCCGATCTGGTCGAGCCAGTAGCGGGCGCGCTCCACGGCAGCGCGCTCGGCCGTCGCGTAGCGGCGCGCGCCGATGAGGCCGAGCACCGTCCAGCCCGAGGCGAGCATCAGCGGGTTGTGTTGGGCCACGATCAGGTTCTCCAGCACCGTCATGCCGGAGAACAGGCGGATGTTCTGGAACGTGCGCGCGACCTTGGCGCGCGCGGCCACCTCGTGGTCCGGCATGCGCTCCAGGAGAAACACCGGCCCTGCCGGGGTTATGCCCCAGCGCCGCCCTGACTCGGTGAGCACGTCGATCTCATCCGTGGCCGGCCGGCCGCCGTGGCTCAGCACCAGGCGCCCGCTCGACGGCTTGTAGAAGCCGGTCGCGCAGTTGAACACGGTGGTCTTGCCGGCGCCGTTGGGTCCGATCAGGGCGGTGATCTCGCCTCGCGCCGCAGTGAACGACAGGTCGTCGATGGCGATCAGCCCGCCGAAGCGCATGGTCAGATGCTCAACCGCGAGCAGGGGATCGGCGGCGCTCATCTAGCCGTGCCCCTCCTTGACGAGGCCGGCCTTGACGGCGCGCCGCTCGCGCAGGTGGATGGAAGGGCTGCGCGTGCCGATGAGGCCGCGCGGCTTCCAGAGCATCACCAGCACCATGGCGAGGCCGAACAGCAGCATGCGGTACTGCGTGGGGTCGAAGTCGGGCCCGAACACATCCTTGAGCCAGTCGAGTTCGCGCAAGAGCTCGGTGCCGCCGATCATGGCGACGGCGGCGACGGCCACACCCAGCTGGCTGCCCATGCCGCCAAGCACGACGATGGCTACAACGACGGCGCTCTCCATGAAGGTGAAGGACTCCGGACTGATGAAGCCCTGACGTGCGGCGAAAAACGATCCAGCGAAGCCGCCGAAGCCGGCCCCGATAGCGAACGCGGTGAGCTTGGTCGAGGTGGTATTGATGCCGAGCGACCGGCAGGCCACCTCGTCCTCGCGCAGCGCCTCCCAGGCTCGCCCGATGGGCAGGCGCCGCAGCCTGAGCGTGACCCAATTCGTCAACAGCGCCAGCGCCAGGATCACGTAGAAGAGGAAGATCGTGCGGTGCAGCGGGCTGAACTCAAAGCCGAAGAACGCGGCAAAACCCTCGTCGCTAGCATTGAACGGCAGGCCGAAGAAGGAGGGCCGGGGAATTCCCGAGATGCCGGCATAGCCGTTCGTCACCGGCACCCAGTTGATGAGAACGAGCCGGATGATCTCACCGAACGCCAGCGTGACGATGGCGAGGTAGTCGCCCCTCAGCCGCAGCACGGGGAAGCCCAGCATGATCCCCCACAGCGCCGCGAAGATGCCAGCCAGCGGCAGGCACAACCAGAAGCCGAAGCCGAGGTTCTCAGACAAGAGCGCGGTGGAATAGGCACCCACGGCGTAGAAGGCCGCGTAGCCAAGGTCGAGCAGTCCGGCGAGGCCGACCACGATGTTGAGCCCCCAGCCCAGCATCACGTAGATCAGGATCTGGACGCCGAAGTTGTCGATCCATTTGACCGCGCCGGCCTGTCCCACCAGCTCCAGCACGATGAGCGGGTAGAGAATAAGCAGCGCAATCCCCACCAGCGAGAGCGCTTGGCCGAGCCTCGCACGGACAGCGGTGGGCGCCGCAGGCTGCGGTCTGGCGGTCCGCGCGGTGAGCGTTGGCCGGACCAGCAGATGGGCGAGCCGCGCGGCGAACGCGAGCCCCACGGCGATCGCCACGTAGTCCCAGCGCGGGCGCAGGATGGGCTGGTTGTTGATGTTGACGTCGATGCGCAGCGCCAGGATCGGCACCGCCAGACCGAGAGCCAGCAGCGCCGTGCCGGCCGCATCTCGCAGCGCCGCCGCCAGGCGGCTTGCGACAGCGGGGCGCTCGGCGGCAGCGACGATGGCCATCGGCCTCAGACCTTTTCCACTTCGGGTTTGCCGAGCAGCCCCGAGGGGAGAAAGACGAGCGTGATTGCCAGGATCGAGAACGTCGCCACGTCCTTGTAGTCGATGGAGAAATAGGCCGACCACAGCGTCTCGATCAGGCCGATCAGCAGCCCGCCCAGCACTGCGCCCGGTAGCGAGCCGATCCCGCCCAGCACGGCGGCGGTGAACGCCTTCACGCCCGGCACAAAGCCGTCGTTGAAGTGCACCACGCCGTAATAGATCATGAACATCAGCCCGGCCACGGCGGCCAGCGCTGCGCCCAAGACGAAGGTCAGGGAGATCGTGGCGTTGACGTTGACGCCCAGCAGTGCCGCCATCTTGCGGTCCTGCTCGCAGGCGCGCTGCGCCCGGCCGATGGCGGTGAACTGCACCAGGTACCAGAAGCCGGCCAGCAGCACCGCCGTCACGGCCACGATCAGGATCTGCTTTTGCGACACGGTCACGCTGTAGTCGGCGCCCTGGAACAGGGTGATGACCTCGCTGGCGATCGTTGGGGCTGGCTTATAGCGCGGTCCCTGCGTGACCTGCACCAGGTTGGACAGAAAGATCGACATGCCGATGGCCGAGATGAGGGGGGCCAGCCGGAACGAGCCTCGCAACGGTCGGTAGGCCAGCCGCTCGATGGCCCAGGCCCACAGCGAGGTGAGCAGCATCGCCGCGATCAATACGATGAACAGGGCGAGGGCGAGCGGGGTGATGCCGATCACTTGCGTCAGCACCATCAAGATGATGAGCGCGATGAAGGTCGAGAGCATGAACACGTCGCCGTGGGCGAAGTTCACCATGCCGATGATGCCGAACACCATGGTGTAGCCGATGGCGATCAGGCCGTAGATGGACCCGAGGGTCAGTCCGTTGATGAGCTGCTGAAGGAAGTATTCCACTGCTGGGAAGCCCTGCGCCGAAGTCAGGTCAAGCTAGCAGCCGTTCGGCATTGCCACAACGCGGGACCGATGCCGCACGTGCAACATTTGCCGGCCGATGGCCTCTGAAATCGGCTCCCTCAAGCGAGCAGGCCGCGCACCTCCCGCCGAACGGCCGGCAGCAGGTCGCGCTCGAACCACGGATTGGCCGTCAGCCACGCGTTGTTGCGCCACGAGGGATGCGGCAGCGCGATGCGGCGCGGCGTCTCGGCCGAGGTGAGGCGCGCCCGCCACTGCCTCACGGTTTGCGTCATGCCGGCTCCGTTTGGCAGGCGCAGATGCCAGCGCTGGGCGTAGGTGCCAACCAGCAGTACCAGCTCGAGCTGGGGCATGGCCGCGAACAGGCGCCCGTGCCAGGCGGCGGCGCATTCGCGTCGCGGCGGCAGGTCACCCCCGGCCGTGTCGTGGCCGGGAAAGCAAAAGCCCATGGGCACGATGGCCACACGGGCCTCATCGTAGAACTCCTCCGGCGTGAGGGCCAGCCAGGCCCTCAGCCGTTCGCCGGACGGGTCCGTAAAAGGCACGCCCGAGGCATGGACGCGCACCCCCGGTGCCTGGCTGCAGATGGCCAGCCGCGCCGTGGCGCTAGGCCGCAGCACCGGCCGCGGCTCGTGTGGCAGCGGGGTCCCCTGAGGCCTATCGCGGCAGATGCGGCAACCGTGGATCTCGCGCGTCAGTGCCGCCAGATCTCGCGCCGCCCGGCTCATAGGTCCCGGCTCATAGGTCTCGGCTCATGGGTCCCGGCTCATAGGTCAAGCACGAGCCCGTCTTCGGCCAGGACCACGCGCGGGTCGACCACCTCGCCGCGCCGGGCCAGCATTGCCTCCGCCATGTGCGTGAGCATCACGCGCTTGGACGCGATGCGCGCAAGGTGCGGGCGGATGGTACTCCAGCTCATGTGGTAGCGCTGGCCCCCTTCGAACTGGTAGCACTCCATGACGTAGAGGTCGGCCCCCTGCCCGGCCAGCACCAGGCTCTCCACCCACTCGCTGTCTCCCGTGAAGCTCAACACCTTGCCCTCCGCCTCGAAGCGGAGCGCATAGGAAGGCGCGCCAGACGGGTGGCTCACCTCAAACGGGGTGACGGCCACCGATCCCACCCTGAGCCGCACCTCGCGCGCCAGTTCCAGGAACCTCAGCTCGTGGCGCGGAGGTACGGTGGTGGAGCCCGGAAAGAGGGCCTCGGCGGCGGCCTTCAAGCGCGCCTCGACGCCCGCCGGCCCGACCACCGTGAGCGGCGCTGTGCGCTTGGCCACATGCTTGGCATGCAACAGCCACCATACGAGGCCCGCATAGTGGTCGCCATGCAGATGCGAGATGAAGATCGTCGGCACCGTGTTGGGGTCGAGGCCCAGCCGGCTGAAGCCAATGAGCGCGCTCGCCCCGCAATCGATCAGGAAGCGCGTGTCGGCGGCCTCGACGAGGTAGCACGTCTGCAGCCTCCCGCCCGACCCGAAGGCATCCCCGCACCCCACGACCGTGAGCCTCATGGCACCCGCTTTCCTCATCGCCTATGGCTTGCTTATGCCTTCGCGCTCGGGCGGGCGGAGACCTCGTGGTACCACCGCTCCAGGTTCGCTAACTCCGGCGGGCGCTGGATGCGGGCCGGTTTCATAAAGTCGATGGCGACGAGCCCCGTGATATCAGCCACCGAGAACGTATCGCCCGAGATGTACTGGCGGCTGGCGAGCTCCCGATCGAGGTATCGCAGCACCTCCAGCGCCTTGGGCTTGTTGGCCTCACCCCAGGCTGCCACCTGGGGCACCTCCAGATGCGCCATGACCGGATGCAGGTGCCTGAACGCCTGCGCCACGCAGAAGAAGAGCCCTAATTCCATGCGCCGGTTCCACATCTCCACCGTGGCCCGGCCCAGGGCCCCCTTGCCGAACAGCGCCGGGTCCGGCTGGAGCTCCTCGAAATAGCGGCAGATGGCCATGGTCTCAGCGATCGCCATGCCGTCGTCGAGGACGAGCACCGGTACGCGCTGGAACCAGTTGAGCTCGACAAATTCCGGGGTCTTCAGGGCGCCCTTCATGAGGTCCAGCTGCTCGAAGGGGACCCCGATACCCTTCTCCGCCAGAAAAATGCGCACGCGCCGCGGGTTGGGCGCCGAGCGCATCTCCAAGATCTTCATGTCATGCCGCTCCCCAGGGCCAACCCGCCACCGGCGGGACGCCGTTGTTGGTTGAGACATCTTATATCAAGGTTTCAGGTTTTCAGAGGCCAAGATCGCAACCTGCGCTCGCGCTCGTGCCGATCCTGGGGGCGGGGCCACGACAAGCGGGCGATCGCGTTTGCCAACCCTCGACCCTCCAGGCACGCCATTCACGCGGCCTTAAGGGTTTGCTGAGCAGATAGCCGGCGCCAGGAGTCCCTCAGTACGGCGAATTCTTGTCCGATGTCCGAGTTTCGAGAGTACGCGAATCCGGACCCCGGAGACGCGGCCGCCCCGTGCCCGCGTGCGCCGTCCAAGGACCGGCGCACCACGGCGCGCCAAAAGGTGCGCGAAATCCGCAACCGCCTCGCTCACGGCTCCTGTTGCAAGCCCGATTTCGAGTACGAGCTACTTTGCATGTTCGCGCGCAAGGAACTGTCCGCGCGCGTGGCGCTGCCGTTGCTCGCCGCCATCTTCGCGCTGGCGTCGACGTTCTGGGCACCGGTGCTGCACGCAGCCGTATGGCTGGCGGTGATCATCGCCATGAAGCTCATCGTGGTGGCGGCCTGCCGCCGGCTCCTCTCCCGCCCGCGCGGCGAGGTGAACCTGGCGCGCTGGCACCGCCTGCTTCTGTTGCTGGAGCTGGCGAACGGCATGGCCTGGGGTGGCATCGCCGTGGTGGGGCTCGGCACGGCTGATGCGACCGGCCACGTCTTCATACTGGCCTGCCTGATCGTGCTCCTCGCCATCCGCATGACCTTCGCCTCGGCGGTGATGACGGTGCTGTGCGCCGGCACCGTCCCGATCACGCTCGCCGTGGTGGCGCGGCTGCTCGCGCAAGGCGATCCATTCTATCTGGCCATGGCGGCCATCGCCGTGGGCTTGCACGCCTATTTCATCGTGCTGGCGCGGGGGCTCAACGCCACCACGCTCGCCATGCTTGAGTTCCGGGCAGAGAAGGACGCCCTGATCGCCGAGATCGAGGGCGAGAAGGCCATCTGCGACGAGGCGCGGCGCCGGGCCGAGGCCGCGAGCGTCGCCAAGTCTCGCTTCCTGGCGACCATGAGCCATGAGCTGCGCACGCCGCTCAACGCAATCCTCGGGTTCTCGGAGGTGATGAAGGGCGAGCTGCTGGGCCCGATCCCCAACGGCAGCTACCGGGAATACGCGGCCAATATCCACGACAGCGGACGGCATCTGCTGCAGCTCATCAACGAGGTATTGGACCTGTCCCGCATCGAGGCCGACTGCTACGAGCTCAAGGAGGCGCCGGTGCGGCTCGCCGGCGTGGCCGAGGAGTGCCTGCGCCTGCTCAACCTCCGGGCCGAGAGCAAGGGGCTCACCGTGACGCTGGCGGCGGACAAGCGGCTCGAGCCCCTATGGGCGGACGAGCGCGCGCTGCGCCAAATCTGTCTAAACCTTCTCTCCAACGCGCTGAAATTCACACCCCGTGGCGGCGAGGTCACGGTCACCGTCACAACCTCGCCCGATGGCGGACAGATGATGGTCGTCAAGGATACCGGGCCCGGCATCCCGAAGGAGGAGATTCCGAGGGTCATGCAGGCGTTCGGCCAGGGATCGCTGGCCCAGCAGACAACCGAGGGCGGGACCGGGCTGGGACTGCCGATCGTACAGAGCTTGGTGCGGCTGCACGGCGGCACGTTCAAGCTGCGCTCGCTGCTGCGCAAGGGCACCGAGGCGATCGTCTGGCTGCCCCCTGCCCGCGTCCTCAGCGCGGGGCCGTGCCCGTCGTGGCCGAGGCCGGGCCGTAGTGGCACGGCGCCGGATGACCATCCTGGCGCCGAGGCCGATCCCTGGTGGCGCACCAGCGCGGGCCGGGCGTCGCAGCAGGCGACGACGGGCTGTTGAGCACTCGCCCATGTGCATTGTCATGCAGCCTGCCGCTCCCTACATGGTTAAGCTCCTTTGTGTGCCTGTCCCGTTATCGTCGCCTGGAGCATCGCAGCCGATGCAAACGCCCTGCGTCCATGTGTGCGCGATCGACGAGCGCACCGGACTGTGCGCCGGCTGCGCTCGGACGCTCGATGAAATCGCGCGCTGGGCCCAGATGACCGACGAAGAGCGTCGGCGCACCGTGCTGGCCTTGTCCAACAGGCAGAGAGGGGCAGTCCGCGCGGCGGGGAGGTGAACATGGCGTCGTGGGCTGCTTTGCTGCTGTTGGTGATCGCCGGCGTGGCGCTGTTGGTGCGCGCGGACGTGGGCTCGATCGTGGGCGTCGATCCCTCCGACTTCGCCCTCATCCTCGCCGGGTTCGCCTTGCTGATCTTCATCATCGCGTCGCTCGCAGGCAGCTACCGCGGCCGCGCAGGCCAGGCTTTACGCGACCTCTTGGGGTGGTCGGCGGTGGCCGTGGCCCTGGTCGCCGGCTACACCTTCCGCGACCAGATCCTGAGCTTCAGCCACCAGATGCTGGGCGAATTCCTGCCGCCCGGCAGCGCCCTCCGGGCCGACCTACAGGTCGAGCAGGAGCAGTCGGTGCGCATCCGCAAGCGGGCCGACGGGCACTTCATGGTGCGCACCGAGGCCAACGGCGTCACCCTGCATATGCTGGTCGATACCGGAGCCTCGACGGTGGTGCTGCGGCCAGAGGATGGCCAGCGCTTGGGATTCGACGTGGACCGTCTGCGCTACCTGGTGCCGGTGCAGACGGCGAACGGGACTACCTATGCAGCCAGCATCCGGCTGACCACGCTCAGCGTCGGCAAGATCAGGCTCAACAACGTGGAGGCGCTGGTGGCCAAGCGGGGCACGCTGCGCGAGAACCTGTTGGGCATGAGCTTCCTCAACCGCCTGAATTCCTATGAATTCTCAGGTGAATACCTGACGTTGCGCAAGATCTGAGATGCTCGCGCGGGGTGGCCCCATGAGCATCGCGCCTCCGGCTGACATGAGGCCCTCCGGCTGATAAGAAGCGCCGCCAGCCACTCCAACCGGATTGGCGAGTGCAATTTGTGGCTCGCCCACGGCGCAGCCAGGCGAGACCCAATTTTGAGAACGTGTTGGGTCTTCCTCCGGACCGCGCCGGGACCGACCCAACCCCTCTGGATATCCCATCAGGACGAGGACGAATGTTTCCCAAGCCGCGCGCCGACTTAAAGCCCAACACGCTCGACTTCGAGCGCCAAGCGCTGGTGAAGCCCACGGGCTTTCGCGAATACGACGCGCGCTGGTTGTTCCCCGACGACATCAACCTGATGGGCCTTAACGCTATCGGCCTCGGCCTGACCACGCTGGCCGGCGAGCGCGGGGTCGCCAAACGCTTCGTCGTCGGCCACGACTTCCGCTGGTACTCCGCGGCAGTCAAGCAGGGGCTGATCACCGGCCTGCTCGCCGGCGGCGCGGAGGTGCATGACATCGGCCTCTCGCTGTCGCCCATGGCCTACTTCGCTCAGTTCGAGCTGGGCGTCGAGGGAGTGGCCATGGTCACCGCCAGCCACAACGACAATGGCTGGACCGGCATCAAGATGGGCCTCAACCGCCCGCTCACCTTCGGCCCGGAGGAGATGACCGCGCTCAAGCAGATCGTGCTCGCCGGCCGCTTCAGCGCGCCGGGCGGCGGGCGCTATATCTTCGTACCCAACCTGGCCGAGCGCTATATGAAGGCGCTCGCCGACCGCCCCAAGCTCAAGCGCAAACTCCGCGTGGTGTGCGCCTGTGGCAACGGCACCGCCGGCGCCTTCGCGCCCAAGGCGCTGGAGGCGATCGGCTGCGAGGTGATCCCGCTCGACTGCGAGCTCGACCACAGCTTCCCGCGTTACAACCCGAATCCCGAAGACATGAAGATGCTGCACGCCATCTCCGAGGCGGTGCTGGCCAACAAGGCCGATGCCGGCTTGGGCTTCGACGGCGACGGCGACCGCTGCGGCGTGGTGGACAACGAGGGTCACGAGATCTTCGCTGACAAGGTGGGCGTGATGCTGGCGCGCGATCTGTCGGCGCGACATCCCAATGCGGTGTTCGTCGCCGACGTGAAATCGACGGGCCTGTTCCTGACCGACCCGGTGCTGCGGGCCAACGGCGCTCGCGCGCTCTACTGGAAGACCGGCCACTCCTACATGAAGCGCTACTCATACGAGCAGAAGGCTCTTGCCGGCTTCGAGAAGTCCGGCCACTTCTTCTTCCAGCCGCCCCTGGGGCACGGCTACGACGACGGCCTCCTTACCGCGCTCGCCGTCTGCGACCTGCTCGACCACAATTCGGGAAAGTCGCTCGCCGACCTCAAGAACGCGCTACCCAAGACCTGGAGCTCGCCCACCATGTCCCCCCACTGCGCCGACGAGGCCAAGTACGGCGTCGTCGACCGCATCACCCAGCAATACAAAGACGCCGCCACCATGGGCGCGCTGGTCGCCGGCCAGAAGGTCCGCGACCTGGTCACGGTGAATGGCGTACGCGTCACTCTGGATGACGGCACCTGGGGCCTGGTCCGCGCCTCTTCCAACAAGCCCGAGCTGGTGGTGGTGGTGGAGAGCCCTACCTCGCAAGCCAATATGCGCGCCATCTTCGCCGACATCGACGCGCGCCTCGCCAAGTTCCCGGAAGTGGGCGAGTACAACCAGAAGATCTAGGCCGCGGGGTTCGATCCTTCGAGCATGGAGGCCTGATCGAGCAATGCCGCCAGCGATGCAACAAACTAGGATGGTCAACGCGGGCCGTTGCCAGGGCATCGTCGTCGAGCTATCCGGTGAACAGTGCGCTCGGCGAAGCGGCCAATCGCGCACCGGCCGCTCGCTGTCTATTCTGAGTATCTCTATACTCAGTATATCTATTGTATCTTACGTCTGAGTATCTCGCGTCTGACTTCGAGCCGGTTGAGGAGAGGGCGGAATCCAATCCGTGCGCCAGCGGCTGAGCTGGGGTCAACCTAAAAAGGCAGTTGGAACGGTTGCGTGATGCCGGAAGTTGCGCTTTGTCAGAGGGATGGGGGACGACAAGCGCCAAGTTCCGGCTCACCCTGCGGGTGAGCAACCGCCGGTTGCACAGGATGTGACGCCGGCGGCCGTCACGGTCGATAGCTGGGCGGGCCAGATCAAGGTCGAATGGGACCCGCAGGCGCCGCTGACGCCGCTCGGACAGGCGTCGTTCTTCATCGAGTTCCTGAAG
>JAFMSC010000361.1 GCA_017353825.1 Hyphomicrobiaceae bacterium
GGCGCGGCTCGAGGAGTTCAATCGACCGCGCCGCCACACTGAGCATGTCCGCGTTCACACCGTTGGGTTTGGACCAATTTTAAGTTGGCGCTGACACCTCCTCACTGGGAATGCCGCGATCCATCACCCAGATGCGGTGCGCCTTGCCGTATTGCCTCTCGATCTTGTGCAGGAAGGAACGCAGTGTCGTGCTGTCTGCCGTGTTCCCGGGCAGCACCTCATAGGCGAGCGGAAAAGCCTTCCGGCGTGACGATCAGTGCGATCACTACTTGCGCGCAGTCACTGCGCTTATCGCGGCTGTAACCGTAGCGTCGCTTGTCCGCCTCCTCGGCCGGCGGCTCCGATTCGAAATAGGTGCTCGTCAGGTCGTAGAGCAACACATCGAACCGTGCGCCGAACAGATCCTGCCAGCGCTGCCGCAAATGGCTGAAGAGGTCCGCTTTGTACGCCAGCAGCTTGTCGAGGCAGCGGTAGAGCGCGTTCTTCTCTACCAGCGCATAATCCGCTCCAAGAAGATCCCCCATAGCGCTTTGCTCGAACCACAGCCGGTGGAGCCGCCACTCGCTGCCGGGGTCGATCAGCCGGTAGCATACCAGCGTCTGCAGGATGTGTCGCCAACAGGTGCCTTCGCGCGAATCGGGCAACCGGCTCGCCCAGAACTCAGGCAGCCCGAGCTGTTCGTACAGAGTGCAGGCCAGCCAGCACGCACCCCATTGTCGCGCCCGATGCAGCTCCATGCGATCGAGCCGCACCTGCACGCCATAGCCCTTGGCGTGCTCGGGCAGCGCACGTTGCGCAGGAAACAAGGCCAACTGCGTGGAGCGCTGTGTGCCCTCGTCGAAGTCTTTGCCGTCCTTCAGCCGTCGGTTGCATCTCAGATACATGCGGGCGACCTCGCCGGCGAATCGGACGCCAACACCTGCCCCGCGAACCTCGCGTAGAATCCGAGTGCTGAAAAGAGCTTGGTCTACACTACACTCCCTTCCCAATCTTCGACCCTTGTATCGACTCGCGTTTTGACCTGCACTTCACGCCAAATCATCTCTTCCTTGTTCCAGTTGAGAAAGTTGGGCTAGCGGGCGGCCGCCTCTTCGCGTTGCCCAACGATCGGCCTGCCGCGGCCCGGCATGACCCGTGCCGCCCATCTCGACGTTCGCGGCCCTGGCGCCGGCGCGGCTGTTGGCGCCGACGACGTGTCCGCGCAGCCGTCGCTGGGGGCATTTCTTCTTTGCTTGTTGTGACGCAGGCGATCGGCCTCAGCCCTCACCGACCTCTTGAACGCGGCCAGTGCAAGGCCTTACGACGCAACCGGCCGACCTGGAGACCGCCCGCAGGCAGTGGGACGGTTTGCACGCCGTCAACGCGCCCCCGACCGAAGTTCCCGACGTTCGCAGCCCTGGCCAGCACACGGGGTCGGGGTCGGGCGGCAGGCGTCGTTTGCCGGGTCACCACACTCGCAGCCAAGCTCCGATCGGCCTTGATGGTTGGAGCGAGGCGTGGGGCCTGGGCCCCAGGTGTTACTTGTTGTCGGTGGTGGCGATGAATTCGGGGTCGCTCTGGGTGCGGCGCTCGAACATCAGGAAGTCGTAGTAGCCGCAGCGCCCGTCACCGGGATAGCTGCGGCAGGTCGCCGGGCGTGCCGCGTAGACGGTGCAGCGGCGCTTCTCGGTATCGAAGAAGCGGCAGATGCGGCCGAAGTACTTATCCTTCTTGCGGCGCATCGAGTACTTGTGGCCCCAGCGCTGCACCGTGAACTTGGCCTTGGCCGCATCAAAGCTCAGGCCGAAATGCCTTGCCAGCCGCTCCACGTCGCGCTTGGAGAGCGCGATCAGCGGATAAGAGCAGCAGTAGCCTGGGCACTTCTTGCAGTCGTACATGCGCGAGGAGTTTATCGGCGCCAGGGTGGGGAGCACAACGCAGCGTGCAGCAACATCTCCCATACACCATTATGGTTAACGCCGCATTCGCGCACGGCGTTGGCGCCGATCGCGTGGCAGGGAGATCGCTCCGTTCTCGGTTTGCCCAAAGGATGCTGCCGGCGGCCGCCGAGTCGACGAGCAGCAATGGCGCCGTCGTGCGAGTGCACTCTACTGCGCCAGTCCGAGGTCGCTGGGCACCACCTCGCTGGGGGCGACATCGCGCTGGCGCATGGCCTCGTACCTGGCGAGGATCCCCCGCGCCTTCTCCACCACGGCGTCGGCGATGGCCGCCTGGCCCTCTGCCGTGGGATGGAAGGCCCCCGAGTAGAGGCTCGCCAGCAGCGGCTGGACCCAGTTGAGCTTCTGCGACTTCAAGACCTTCGTCAGCAGCGACTGGGGCACATGGAAGTTGCCCGTCATGAACGCGTCGTTGGGCGTGCGGAACCAGCGTTTGCGCGGCGCGTAAGCGCGCCATTCGGATGGGTTGTAGGGCGTCCATTCCCCCTCCACCAGGCGCGGCAGCCGCATCTCGTCGGCAAGCGTCGCCGGTTCGTCCGTGGTGGCTGTGCAGATGCCGCGCCCGCGGAACACGGCGCGGTGGCTTTCCACGAAGGTCCAGCCGTGCTGACGCGCAGCGTCCTGCATGGTGGCGTGCAGACGCTCGGCCGCCGTGTTGCCCTCGCGCGCCTTGTTCTCGCTGAGGAAGAAATCTGGCAGCACCGTCATGCCCGCGTTGCCGTCGGGGCAGGGGGAGCTGCCGTCGTCGAGCAGCGCCATGGGGGGATAGCCCGTGAAGATCACGCGGTCCGATTCCGACCAGGGGATTTGCAGCTGCCAATGCACCGCCCGGTTCACGGCCTTAAGGCGGTCATCGAGCTGGTCGAGATGCTTGCCGGCCTCGGCGAAGCCGTACACCTGTCCGAACCAGCCGCCCACTTTGCGCAGCATGGAGCTGTCGGCCAGGACCGCGTTGGCCACCAGCCTGGCGAAGCCGATGTCGTTGCCGCCGATGGACAAGAGCAGCAGGTCGATCTTGCGGGCCACGTCGGCGTCGCACTTCCTGAGCACCAGCCCGCCCTTCAGCTCCGGGATGCGTCCCTTCATGTGGTAGGCCTCGGGTAGCTCCTGATCGCGCGCGCGACCGCCGCATTGCGCATCGGCCACCGCGGAGATCTGGGAGAACTCCGGCGGATTGGGCACCCACTCGTTGCCCTTGTAGCGCAGGAACAGACCTGAGACGGTCTCCGCGCCCGAGCAAGCGACGCCCACGAACGTCACCGCGCGATGCGGGTCTTCGATAGCGAGCTGCAGCGCCACGCGCAGCTGATGCGAATACAGGGAGCGGTGGCAGGCCTGATCCAGCCAGCGCGCGTTCTCCTCGATAAAATCCATGTCGCCGATGGCCCGCCAGCTGCCCACGCGCGCGGGATAGCCGCGCAGAGCAGCTTTCGCATCGTCGCCGTCGTCGTAGTCCACGCTGCGCGTGGGCGATAGCCGCACCGGCACATCGGGGTTGCCTTCGCCCGCGGCGAAGCTGTCGCCCATGCCGACAATGAACACGTCGTTGACGCGGGCCATCATCTCAGCGACTTGGCGGCCGCCGATCTCGACCTTGATCCAGGCTCCCGCCGGATAGGGAATCTCGAACTTCACCTCGGTATCGCACGGCAGCGTCACGGCCGTGCCGCGCCCGCCGTGGCCGGCCGGCGCGGTGAGCCAGGTGCAGTCCACTGTCGGAGCGTCCTCCAGGCCCTTCAGGCTGGCGCGCACCAGGTGGCTCTTCGGGTTGAGATAGTCGCTGCGCTCCCGGCAGGCGTAGCGGTTGTGCTTGGGATCCCAGCACGTTTTGTCGTACATGGTGGCGCTCCATCCGTCCGGATGGCGCTCCGAGAGGAGCTGCTCCTCAGACAGGACTGGGTTCACCGCCTGCTCTGGCGTCAGGCTGGCCCAGGTGGCGCGATGCACCTCGGTGTCGGCGCGGTCGAGGAAGAAGCGGAACGGGTTGTCCACCCGCCAGACGATCTCCGGCTCTGCCAAGGCGGCATCGCTGGCGGCGGCCGTCAGCATGAGCCCCAGGCAGACAACCTGCCAGACTTTCCCTCGCATCGGTCCTCCTCTTGGCCGGCGACCCCAACCCCCTCAGGGACGGCCGAGAAGGTGTGCCACGGCAACCTTCCAGACCCGGGTCAGCGGCATGAGTTCTGGTGCGGCGCGCAAGGCCCCGCCGCCCTCTCTCTCCAACAGGCGCACATAGGACTCGACCAAGGCCAAAGGAAGGAAGGCCGTGCGCGCGGGCCGCGGCAAGGCGCGCGCCAACCGGCGCGCCTCGGCGAGACTGCCGCGAATTTCAGCAATATGCACGCGCACGAGGACCTCGGCTTTGTCCACATCGGCGCCGGCCAGCAGCTCTTGTGCCGTCAAGCCGGCCGCCGCGACATGGGTCTGCGCCAGAGGCATGCGCCCCAGCGCCAGGCTGCGCGGCAGGCCCAGCAGCAGCCGTGCCAAGCCATAGGCGCGCCCCGCGGCCACGCAGGCGGCCTCCACGTCGGGGCGCGTGCCGAGCCCGGCGATGCGGCATGCCAGGGCAAAGTGGGCGCCCTCGGTCCGCTGCAGGAATTCGTTTAGCGCAGCGTTGTCGTCGAACGGCGTGGGGAGGAGCTCGCCCTCACGCGCATCGACCATGCCCCCGAGCAGCGCTGCCGGCAGCCCGTGCTGGCGTGCCGCCCGCCGCACCGCGTCCGCCACCGCGTGGCCAGCGCTTTCGGCCCCGGGCAGGGCGAGGGTCTCGCGCCACCATTTGAGGCGGACCGAGCCCATGAACGGCTCGCGCACGGCGCGGTGCGGGATGC
>JAFMSC010000362.1 GCA_017353825.1 Hyphomicrobiaceae bacterium
TTGCCATGGGCACGGGGTCATGCGGGGGGTCATGCGGGGGGTCATGCCGGGCGGCGTCAGATCGACCACTCCGGAGCTCGATATGTGCGTCGAGATTATCGCCGGCCGTGTTGTGCACGTCCTGGCTATAGGCTTGGCGAATTGAGGTGGTGGATGCTCGGGATCGAGGAGTATTCCACCAGCCGCTCCTCGGTCTTGCTCGGCTGTGAACGCGTGCGCGGCGACCTCGGCCACGACCATCGCTGCCTTGAGGGGGTCGGCGTCGCCGAGCGTGCGTACGACACCGCCCTCACAAGGTTGCGAGAGGGCTCTCTCTGGCGCCATCCAACGACCTCCCCCGCACGCGCTCGCAACGGCCGCCCGTCTGCGCCAGCCCAGGCCTGGAACTCGGCGTCGATCAAGGAGCGAGGCTTCCGCAGTGATCATGTGTACAGCATAACCGATCTTGCGCTGCAAACGCGCGGCGCCTGGTCGGCTCCGGGCCGATTGACTAGGGCGTGTACTCAATTGCAGGCGCGTTCCCTTCAAGATGCTACCGCTTCGCCGCGGTACGGGCGGTTCCGTCCGGAACCTGGGGGGCTTTCTGGCGTTCTGGCGAGCGTTGGGCCAGGCGAACTCTTGACCCAAACTCAGCGTGTTGCTTTGTGCCATGCCTCACTGTCGCCTACCTTCGCTGCCCCCGACTTCACGAACGCTAGGCGAACGTAAGGATGGCGCATGTCGGGGAATGCGACCGATCTCCCGTTTGAGTTCACCTACGCAAGGATGGTGGTGCGGCGGCCACCCGCTACGGACGCCCAGATCGCAGCGGTGGAAGCGCGTTTCGGTCCACTCCCCGGCGACTACAAGCGCTTTCTGCAGACGGTCAACGGCGGCTCGCCGAGGGCAAAGCATGCCCCGGCACTTGACGATCTAGTCGACCCTGAGGCCGACGATCCTGGGCGCTGCGTCGTTGAGTACCCCAAGCATACCCCGTTCGGAGAGCGCATCTTTTCATTCGAGGTCGAGTGCATCTACGGGCTCGGGCCCCCCGCAGACACATACGAGGTCGAGTACCATTCGAAGTGGCCGAGCCGCGTGCTGGGCCGCGAGGTCGTCGCGATCTTGGGGATGGGGCCGGTGACGAGCTCATCTTTTTGGCACCCGCTGACCCAGCCGTCTACCTCTGGATTCACGACGAGGCGGTGCCGCCTGCGCGGATGGCTTCGTCGTTCCGCGAGCTGCTGCAGCTGATACGCCCTATCTCTGAGACATGACGTCCTCGGAAAGCCAACTCTTCACCCCGTGGGCGACAGCATGACTGGCGCGCGCGTGGTACCTCTTTGAACATTCCCTTCGCAGATCGAGTAGCTGCTTTTTCCACTTCGTTCCGTGGCACGAAGTTCCCGTTCGCTGCCCTGCGGCGAGGCCGTCCGCTCTGTGGGGCAATTCTGCCGTTCGCCCAAATTGCGTACACGCCTAGGCGTGATAAGCAACCTTCAGCCCCGGGGCGCCACCAGCGATGGCGCCAAGCTTATTTGCATCGTCCGCCTCAAGG
The DNA here is from genome assembly GCA_017353825.1 of Hyphomicrobiaceae bacterium. GTDB lineage: Bacteria > Pseudomonadota > Alphaproteobacteria > Rhizobiales > Hyphomicrobiaceae > AWTP1-13. The sequence goes on from JAFMSC010000362.1 coordinate 1,538, forward strand.
CTGGCTCTTGCGGGCGGCTTTGCAGCCTTCTGCCGTTGCTGATGCGCTGGCCATTGCCATGTGCTTTCCGGACCATCCGACGCGGGCTGCAGCGCGTGAATGGCGAGCAGGGCTCCGATGAGGCCAGTCACATAGAGGGCGAGGAATAGCGACAGCCCGCCTTCGGGCCCGGCGCCCCGGCGCCGCCAGATCGTGGGCCTCACAGCCAGCCCTCCCGCTTGAACCACAGGTAGGGGACGGCGGCCGTGATCACCATCAACAGCAGAGCCATGGGATAGCCGAGCGTCCAATTCAGTTCCGGCATGTGATTGAAGTTCATCCCATAAATCGACGCCACCAGCGTCGGCGGCATCAAAACCACGGCGACGATGGAGAAAATCTTGATGATCTGATTCTGTTCGAGGTTGATGAGCCCGAGGGTCGCATCGAGCAGGAAATTGGTCTTGTTGGACAGAAAGGTCGACTGGTCGCTGAGCGCGACGGCATCCCGCTGCAGTGATTTGATGCGCGCGCGCACCTCCTTCAGCGTACGCTTGTCATCGGCTTCCACGGTGGAGTGATAGGTGAGCAGGCGATTGATGCTCACCAGGCTCTCGCGCAGTTTGGTGAGGAGGTCGCCGTTGGAGCCGATCTGCTCGATGGTGGCGGCGAGGTCGCGCTGCTTGCTCAGGCGACCGTTCTTGGACTTGTGCCGGAATACGCTACGCGAGATGGCGTCGGTATCGGCCGCGACCCGCTCCAGCGTGTCGGCCATGCGATCGATGAGGGCCTCGATCAGGCTCAGCATCACCTGCTCGCCCGTGGCGCACGCCATCGCGCCCGGCCGCTGGGCGCGCGCCAACACGCCACGGAACGCCCGCGGCTCGGCAAAGCGAATGGTGGCGAGACTAGCGCCCTTGAGCACGAACGTGATGGGCGTGGTGATCGGTTCGTCGCTGTCGAGCTTGGCAATCGCGGTGATGGTCATGAATTCGGCTCCGCCCTCGTTGTAGAGCCGGGCCGAGACCTCGATCTCCTGCATCTCCTCGCGTGACGGCAGCGAGATGCCGAGTGCGCGCTCGACGCAGGCATCCTCCTCCGGCGTGGGGTTGAGAAGGTCGAGCCAGACCGACCCCTCGCCTGGCGAGAGACCCGAACCGTCCGTGGAGGGGAAGGTGCGGGCGACGAGCCGGTCGCCCTCGCAACGGTGAATGCGCAGCATGGCAAGCTCCCTTTGCGCCGTCGTCACGGGAGCCCGCTGGATCAGGCCACCTCAGCCGCGCGACGGCCACGCTGATCGACTAGGTCGGTCCGAGTTCATGGTTTCCGTTGTCCGATTGCGCCCCTATGACGTGTAGCCGCCGGGGCCGGCTCATAGGCGTCGCGCCGGACCATGTAGGCCGATTGCGGGCGCGCGCCAAGTGCAAAATCGCCGCCCTGCGTCAGACCAAATCGCCGCCCTGCGTCAGACCGACGGGGGTCCAGCAGCTGCGAACCGGCACATAAGGATTTCTTTATGTCTTGTTGCCTGCGTGGAGCCCGCCCGCTATAGAGGGGCGGAAAACCGCCCCTACCTCGCTTTCGAGGAAGCCGCGGCGGGCAGCGCCCTGCGGGCCCGGAAAACCAATCTTCAACGGGGCGTCTCGCCCATCGAAGGATAGATCATGACAGGTCGCAGCGATTACGTCGTCAAGGACATTGGGCTCGCCGACTGGGGCCGCAAGGAGATTGCCATCGCCGAGACCGAGATGCCGGGGCTGATGGCCATCCGCAAGGAATTCGGCGCGCAACAGCCGCTCAAGGGCGCGCGCGTCGCCGGCTCTCTCCACATGACGATCCAGACCGCGGTGCTGATCGAGACCTTGCGCGCGCTGGGCGCGGACGTACGCTGGGCCTCGTGCAACATCTACTCGACGCAGGACCACGCTGCCGCCGCTATCGCCGCCGGCGGCACGCCGGTGTTCGCCGTCAAGGGTGAGACCCTCAAGGACTATTGGGACTACACCCATCGCATCTTCGAGTGGGGCGATGGCGGTACGCCCAACATGATCCTCGACGACGGCGGCGACGCCACGTTGCTGATCCACCTCGGCGTGCGCGCAGAGGGCGGCGACACCAAGTTCCTCGACGGCGCCAACAACGAGGAGGAGGGGGTGCTGTTCGCCTCCATCAAGAAGCGGCTCAAGGAGCGGCCGGGCTGGTACGGGGCGAACGCCAAGGCCATCCGCGGGGTGACCGAGGAGACCACCACGGGCGTGCATCGCCTCTACGAGATGCAGAACAAGGGCACGCTGCTGTGGCCCGCCATCAACGTCAACGATTCGGTCACCAAGTCCAAGTTCGACAACCTCTACGGCTGCCGCGAGAGCCTGGTGGACGGCATCCGCCGCGGCACCGACGTGATGATGGCCGGCAAGGTGGCGTTCGTGGCCGGCTACGGCGACGTCGGCAAGGGTTCGGCCGCCTCGCTGCGGCAGGCCGGCTGCCGTGTGCTGGTGGCTGAGATCGACCCGATCTGCGCGCTGCAAGCGGCCATGGAAGGCTACGAGGTGACCACCATGAAGGATGCGGCCCCGCGCGCCGACATCTTCGTCACCGCCACCGGCAACGTGGACGTGATCACTGTAGACGACATGCGGGCCATGAAGGACCGGGCCATCGTGTGCAACATCGGCCACTTCGATTCCGAGATTGAGGTTGCCGGCCTGCGCAACTTCAAGTGGCACAACGTCAAGCCACAGGTGGACGAGATCGAGTTCCCCGACGGCAAGCGCATCATCCTCCTGTCCGAGGGGCGCCTGGTGAACCTCGGCAACGCCATGGGCCACCCGAGCTTCGTGATGTCCTCATCGTTCACGAACCAAACGCTGGCGCAGATCGAGCTCTATGCCAACCCCGGCAAGTACGAGAAGAAGGTGTACACGCTGCCCAAGCACCTCGACGAAAAGGTCGCCCGCCTCCACCTCGCCAAGATCGGCGCCAAACTCACCCAATTGAGCGAGCAGCAGGCCGCCTACATCGGCGTGCCCCGGACCGGACCTTATAAGCCGGAGCATTATCGGTATTGAACGGGCCGCGGGCACCGTCAGCACCGGCCCCCGTGGCTAGGAGCCATGCGAGCCAAAGGCTAACAAGGCTCCGAACCGGGGGTCCGGTGGTTCCAACCCCCTTTGTCGAGGTCTTGGTATTTGCTGAGGCCGACGCCCAGCGGCCTGTAAGCGATGTTGAGTGGGCTGAGCGCACACCCTTA
>JAFMSC010000363.1 GCA_017353825.1 Hyphomicrobiaceae bacterium
GCCGGAGCGGGCGTCCTGGGCCGAACGGGCGAGCGCCAGAGCGTCGGCCTCCACCTCCCGCGTGATGACGCTGCCCGAGCCGATATAGGCACCGTCGCCGATCTTCACAGGCGCCACCAGCGAGCAATTGGAGCCGACGAAGGCGCCGGTCCCCACATCGGTGAAGTGCTTGTCGATACCGTCGTAGTTGCAGAAGATCGTGCCCGCGCCGATGTTGGCCCCCGCGCCGACCCGGCCGTCACCGATATAGCTGAGGTGGTTGGCCTTGGCGCCGGCCTCCAGGCGCGCGTTCTTCACCTCCACGAAGTTGCCGATGTGCGCGGTTGGGCCGATGTCGGCGCCGGGCCGCAGGCGCGCGAACGGACCGACCCGCGCACCCTCCCGGATGCGGGCACCGACCAGGTGGCAGTTGGCCATGATGTGCGCCCCGTCCTCCACCACCACGCCGGGGCCGAAGAACACGTTGGGCTCGACGAGCACGTCACGGCCCAGCGCCGTGTCGTGGCTGAACCACACGGTCTCGGGCGCGATCAGCGTGGCGCCGCCTTCCATGGCGCGGGCGCGGGCGCGGCGCTGGAACACCCCCTCCGCTGCGGCGAGCTGCGCGCGCGAGTTGACGCCCAGAGCCTCCTCGGCGGGGCAGATGACGGGCACGGCCCTGAGCCCGTCGGCCGCCGCCAGCGCGGGAGCCTCGGTGAGGTAGTACTCGCCCTTGGTATTGGCGTTGCCGATGCCACCGAGAAGGTCGACGAGGCGGGGTACCCGGAACGCCATGGCACCGGCATTGCACAGGCGGATGCCGCGCTCGCTGTCGGAGGCGTCCTTCTCCTCCCGGATGGCGACGACACGGCCTTCGGCACCGACGATCAGCCGGCCGTAGCCGCGCGCGTCCGCCGGCTCGAAGCCGAGCACAGCGATGTGGGCGCCGCCGTCCAGAGCCTCGATCATGCGGCGCAGGGTTGCGGGCTCAACCAGGGGCGAGTCGGCGAACACGACCAGCACGGTGCCGGCGTGAGGCGCCAGGGCCGGGCGCGCGGCCAGGACGGCGTGCGCGGTGCCGAGCTGCTCCGACTGCTCGAATATCTCGCTCTGTGGCGCGAGGCGTGCGGTCTCGGCCCGTACCAGGTCCATGTCGGGCCCCACCACCACCGCCATGCGTGCGGGCCCCAGCGAGACCGCGCCCGCCAGCACGTGCCCCAGCATCGAGCGTCCCCCGATGGGATGCATCACCTTGGGCAACGCGGAATGCATGCGCACGCCCTTGCCAGCGGCAAGGACCACGATCAGGAGCGGACGGTCGGCCATGCTGGATGCTTCGTTGCGGGTTTGCGCTCAAAAGTTGCAGGAGGCAGACGCGATCTTCATAAAGTTGCAAGAGCGACCTTCAAGCGTGACCTTGGCGCCGCCCCTGCGCGTCTTCTGCACGCATCTTAGCCGACCCGCCATCTCCGGGAACAGAGCGCGTCATCGCTAGACGGCGGTTTAAAACTGCGGGTGCGCATGCTCGGTTCCCCCCGAAGCTCTTTTTCATCAAACTGCCACACCTATGGCGCTGCGGGCACACCTCCACAAAGCTTGTCTCGACAATCGGGCGGCTGCGTTGACCAACTCCGCCCTATTTGAGACCGTTGCTGCGATTCGATTGCGCTGCTTGTCACGCGTCCCGCGCAAAGCTCGATTCGAGACCTAACAGGGACGCGTTCGGCCATGGTGGCGCATATCGCTCGCTCACGTCGGTTCATCAAGATTTACCTCTCCGCGTGGGCCTTGCTGGCGTGCGGAGCCCTCGCCTATCTCGCTGTCCTCACGTTCCCGCCGCAGGCTGGCAACCCCACGCCGCCGCAGCCGCAGTCAAGCCTCGATCCGACCTCTGCCGACTCCAATCCGACCTCTGCCGACTCCAAGGGTGGCTCGGCGCCGGGAACGGTCATGGCGCAGGTGCGCTCCATGCAGGGCAGCCTGAGCGAGATCCGCAAGGACGTGTCGCAGCTGCAGGAGGCCGTGGGCGAGCGCGTCACCAACGAGAAGGTCGTGCAAACCCGCCTGAGCGCGCTGGAGGGGCGCGTCTCCACCATCGACGGCCAGGCGACGCCGGCGTCCGGGCCGACGCCCGCGAGCCCCAGTCTGAACCCCAGTTCGGACAAGACCCCGTCCAACACGGGCGAGCCCTCCCAGCCCGCGCAGGAGCCGGCAGCGGCCCCCTCAACGCAGCTTGAGACCGGGAGCATTGCCAAGGCGGAGATCGTATTCGGCGAGCCGGTGGTGAAGCGGGCCAATGGCGTGAAGCTCGCGGTGCAGCTGGCGACAGGCCCCTCGCCCCAGGAGCTTCGGCTGAGCTGGGGGCAACTCGCCCAGCAGCATGGCGATGCGCTCTCCAGCCTCAAGCCGCGGGTCGTGGCGCCCCGCGGAAAGGGCGGTGCCTACCGCCTGATCGCAGGCCCGGTGGCAACCGAGGCCGACGCAACGCGCATCTGCGGCGCCCTCGGCGCCGGCCCCGCGACCTGCTTCCCCACGCCCTACGGCGGCACGCCGCTCTAGGCGACCCCTCTAGGCGACCCCAAGGCGAGGCGCGCGGCGCATGGTTCCGAGGTCCCGGGCGTGCAACCGGGGCAAGGTGCTTGCCCGCAGGACACGCTTGGGTGCACCAGCAAGCCATGGTAAACGCCCCCGACGGCCACGGCAAAATCGGGGGCGCTGGCGATGCTGAAGACGGCGAAGGTGACGCTCGGCGCATCGGTCCTGTCGCTCGCGTACTTGGCGCTTGCCACCGCGCCGCTCGCCGCCAAGGACTTCGAGTTCGACCCGAAGACGAACCGGGAGATGGCGCGCAAGCTGGCCATCCCTGTGTATTTCACGGTGCCCGACAGCGCCCGCGCCAGGCTGCCGAGGACTATGAGTACCCCCGACCGTCTGATCGATTTCCGCCATCCCGACGCCCTCAAGGCCGGTGCCAAGGTGGGCCTGCGGCTGATCGTCGGCAAGCGCGAGGGCCTGGCGAGGCGGCTCGCCAAGAGCGGCCTGGTGCAGACGGGCGACCTCCTCTTGACCTTCCGCCCCGATTGGGGCGGCGTGGGCGCATACCCCAACGTGCAGATGGGCATCAGCCACACGGGCCTGGCCTACGTGAAGGACGGCACCGTCCACAACATCGACAACCCGCTCGACGGCGAGTTCATCGGCGGCGGCAGGCAGACCGAGCTCAACAGCGAATTCTACCAGTCGATCAACCTCATCCACATCGTCAGGCCGCGCGACCTGACCGACTGGGAGCGCGCCAACCTGGTCGAGTGGGCCACCCGCCTCAACGCCCTTGCCAAGCGCGTCTACCCGAGCCAGATCGACTTCAACCAGGACTACAACAACCCCAAATTCAGGCCGGGCCAGCCGCCCCTGTTTGTCAAGCAGGTGGGCCAGATCGCTCTGGGCCAGAACCCGCCCGGCAAGATCGACATGTACTGCTCCGAGCTTGCCTGGTCGCTGCTTGCGCTCAGGGCCTGCGACCCCGACCAGAACCAGAACGCCTTCAGGGGCAGCGGCGTGCCGGAGTGCGTAAAGCCGGTCATGCAGCCGATGCGCGCCACGGGTAGCTACCTTGCCGGCAGCAACCGCAACGGCTACACCGGCCTCGCCGACGGTCCGCTGGCGGTGGTCGCGGCCTTGCGGCTGCCGCCAGACCAGCGCGAGCGCATGCTCAAGTCGATCTTCACCGCTGACGCGGCGGGCATGGCCAAGCTCTCGGTCGGCCACCGCGAGATCGCCGAGGCGATGCAGGAGAAATTCGCCAAGCTTGAGGTCTATTATCGCGATGCCGTCGGCGGGCTGTGGTCCACCATCAAGGCGCGCGCCATCGGCGCCGCCATCAACCAGGCGATCCCGGATAACTATTCGCCCACGTCCTACCTCATCAACACGCTGCTCCCCCCTGACAACCCCAAGCGCACCATGGACTACGTCGCCACCATCGTGATCGAGTGAGGGCGGCGGATCGGGGTCTCGACGGCAAAGGGCCCCGTGTGCATGGTGGGGCACGTTGACCCCCGAGACGACGTGATTTGCGTCTCCTAAGTTCACGAGCGAGCCAGCACCTCCCGGCGTTCGCGGGGTGCTGGCAAGGCTAGAGCGCGCGCGAGGAACGCCCGCGAAGCCCGCTTCGGAGGGCAACCTGGAAACGCGCGCGTGAACGGGCACGGGAATGGCGGCGGCTTGGGTATCGTGACGACATCGCCGGAGGCGATTGAAAGGGCGGCGGCCGCGCTCACCGGCGGGTCGCTCGTCGCGTTTCCCACCGAGACCGTCTACGGGCTCGGCGCGGACGCCACCAATGCCAGAGCGGTGGCGGCGATCTTCGAGGCCAAGGGGCGGCCCACCTTCAATCCGCTGATCATGCACGTGGCGACGCGGGAGGCGGCGGCCGAGCTCGGGCAGCTGACGAAGACCGCTGGGGTGCTGGCGCGTCCGTTCTGGCCGGGGCCGCTCACGCTGGTGTTGCGCAAGCGTCAAGGTTGTCCGGTGGTGGAGCTGGCGACGGCGGGGCTCGACACCATCGCCGTACGGGTGCCCGCCCATCCCGTGGCCCAGGCGCTGCTCAAGGCCGCAGGCGTGCCGATTGCCGCGCCCAGCGCCAACCGCTCGGGCCACGTGAGCCCCACGACCGCCGCCCACGTCGCCGAGGACCTGGGCGACAGGGTCGCCATGATCCTCGACGGCGGCGCGGCGCCCATCGGGCTGGAATCGACCGTCGTTGATGTGACCGGCGCCGAGCCG
>JAFMSC010000364.1 GCA_017353825.1 Hyphomicrobiaceae bacterium
GGGGCTGTTCGGCGGCGATGGGCCCAAGGCCATGAAGCCCGAGTGAGCTCATGGAAAAGCAGCTCAACAAGAACTGACGGGCAAGCGACGGCCCCGGGTCTCGCTTGGGGCTTCAGGAGCCCAAGACGTAGGCCCGCGATCGCGCCATTTGGGACTCACAATCTCCAGTTCCCGGGCCACCCCGCGACAAAGTCCCCGCGACGAGGCCGCGGGGACTAGCCTGCAGCAGGCATTTGGTAAAAATTCGCCGCATCCAAGCAAAAGCCCCGCAAAGGCCTTGCACCACCGCCCCGTTGGTCTCATATGACGCTACTCCGTTTGCTCCACGCGCTCAGTCACAGCGCGGGGGGCAGCGGGTTGGCTATCACTGGTTGGGGAGGGGTCCCATGGCTTATACCGACGCCCTCTTCCAATTGGGGATGGACTTGACCCGTTCAAGCACCGCCCAAAAGGAAGATCATGGTCAACGCGCTAAGCTAGCGCACGACGACAGGCAAGACGACTTCATCGAGCGCGATGGGGTGCGGTGCGCGGGCACCCATCTCATCATAGACCTGTTCGGCGCCAAGCGCCTTGACGATCTCAAGCACATCAAGGACACCCTGAGGCGGTGCGTGGAGGCGGCAGGCGCCAATCTGCTCCACGTCCACCTGCACCGGCACGCCGACAAGGGCGGCGTCTCCGGTGCTGCCGTGCTCGCCGAAGGCCACATGAGCGTGCACAGCTGGCCCCACGCGGGCTATGTGGCGCTCGACGCCTTCATGGGCCGCGCCGCCAACCCGCAGCTGGCGGTAGCGGTGGTGAAGAAGGCGTTCAAGCCTGCCAGGATTGTGGTCAAGGAGCACCTGCGCGCCGACAGCGGCCGCGCCGATGATGCGCCGACGCCAGGCAGGATGGGCGCGATCGAGAAGAAGGCCGCCGCCTGAGGGTTGAATTGGGGGTCAGCCCTTTCGGGTCTGACCTCCATTGGCCTCATTGAGCCAGGAACTCCTCCAGGCGTGCGATGACTTCGCCGGTTCTCTGGTGCACGACCCAGTGGTCCGCGCCAGCGATCTCGTAGACGGCGAGATCGTTGCAGTAGTCGGCCAGGGTGGCGCGCGATACCGGCAACAGCGCAGGGTCGTTCATGCCCCAGATCACGAGGTGGGGCATCGGGATGCGCAATTGCGCCGGATCGAGCCTCATCACCGCGGCTGGATCGACCGCCTCGCCGGGCCGGGGCACGAGCAGTGGCGAAGCACGGTACCAGTTGAGCATGCCCGTCAGCGCGCCGGGGGCCGACCAGGCATCGACGTAGGCCGCGCGCCTCTCGGGCGTGAGCCACGCCTGGGGCCGACCGAACCCAGTCAGCATGCCAATGAGCTTCTCGAAGCCGTTGGCGGACAGGCGCTCCTCGGCCCTGGGGTCGCGCAGGTAGTGGATGTAGCTCGATGCCCTGCGTTGGGCGTCGTCGTCGATCAGCGCCCGCTGGAACGGCCCCGGGTGCACGCCGTTGATGGCGGCGAGCCGGCTGATGCGGGTTGGCGCCGCGATGGCTGCCGCATAGCCAACCGACGCGCCCCAGTCGTGAGCGATGATGGCAAACGGCCGTCCGGGCGACAGCTGCTCGCCCAGCGCTAGCACGTCGCGCACGAGGTGCTTGATCCTGTACGCCTCGACGCCCTCGGGCTTGGACGAGCGGCCATAGCCGCGCTGGTCCGGCGCCACGGCGTGGAAGCGGGAGGCAAATCCTGGCAGCACCTCGTCCCACGCTCCGGAGTATTCCGGAAAGCCGTGCAGGAAGAGCACCAGCGGCGCCCCCGGATCGCCCATGGAGCGCACGAACAAGTCGATGCCATTCACGCTCAAGACTTGCCGGTTCATGTCCCTCCCCGGGCTATCCTCGCCTGGGCTCACCATGCACAAACGCTGCACGGAAGTCGAAACAATCCCACGCATGCGACCAGAGCACGCCTTGGCCGCGGCGGGCCGCAGATGCTATAGGCGGCCGGCTTTTCAAGACGAGGAACGAGGATCATGGAGAGGATCAAGGTCGCCGGCACCGTCGTGGAGATGGACGGCGATGAGATGACGCGCATCATCTGGCAGCTCATCAAGCACAAGCTGATCCACCCCTATCTCGACCTCAAGCTCGAATACTACGATCTCAGCATTGAGAACCGCGACGCCACCAACGACCAGGTCACGGTGGACGCCGCCAACGCCACCCGGAAGCACGGCGTGGCCGTCAAGTGCGCCACCATCACCCCCGACGATGCGCGCGTGAAGGAGTTCGGCCTCAAGCAGATGTGGAGGAGCCCTAACGGGACGATTCGCAACATCTTAGGCGGCGTGATCTTCCGTGAGCCCATCATATGCCAGAACGTGCCGCGTCTGGTGCCCGGCTGGACGCAGCCCATCATCATCGGCCGCCACGCCTACGCCGACCAGTACCGCGCCACCGACTTCAGGTTCCCTGGCAAGGGCATAATCACGCTGAAGTTCACCGGCGAGGACGGCGAAGTGATCGAGCGCGAGGTGTTCAAGTCGCCTTCCTCGGGCGTCACCATGGCCATGTACAATCTCGACGACTCGATCCGGGATTTCGCCCGTGCCTCGCTCAACTACGGGCTTGCCCGCAACTACCCGGTCTATCTCTCCACCAAGAACACCATCCTCAAGGTCTACGACGGCCGCTTCAAGGACATCTTCCAGGAGGTGTTCGAGGCCGAGTTCAAGGCCGAGTACGACAAGCGGAAGCTCACCTACGAGCACCGGCTAATCGACGACATGGTGGCCGCCGCCCTCAAGTGGTCGGGCGGCTACATCTGGGCCTGCAAGAACTACGATGGTGACGTGCAGTCCGACACCGTGGCCCAGGGCTACGGCTCGCTCGGCCTCATGACCAGCGTGCTCATGAGCCCCGACGGCCGGACAGTTGAGGCGGAGGCCGCGCACGGCACGGTCACGCGCCACTACCGACAGCACCAGCAGGGCAAAGAGACCTCGACGAACTCCATCGCCTCGATCTTCGCCTGGACGCGCGGCCTCGCACACCGGGCCAAGCTCGACCACAACCAGGCTCTTGCCAAGTTTGCCTCGACGCTGGAGAAGGTGTGCGTCGGTACCGTCGAGGCCGGCTACATGACCAAGGACCTAGCGCTTCTGGTTGGCGACCAGCAAAAATGGCTCTCCACCACCGGCTTCCTCGACAAGCTGGACGAGAACCTGAAGCGGGCGATGGCGTGAGCGGGTCGTCAAACCCGCCGGCCGTCCGGGTCTGACGCGAAAACCTATCCAACGCAGGACGGGACAGGTTGATCTCGGCCGGCAAGCCCCAGCCGCGGAGCCAAAGTCGCGAAGCCCCAGCCGCGAAGCCCCAGTCGGGCAAGGATTTCTGGGACTGCGCCCCACATTCGATGCAAGCGCATCGGCGAGGCCATACTCCGTCAGCGCGGACGCTCATGGCGAAAGCACACGGGGGATGCGGCGTGCACCGCTGAGCGGTTTGGTTGCCGTCGTGAGCGGCGGCTGGCGGGGGAGGACCGCGGCAGGCGCGCCGTACTCCGGCGGCCGAGCGGGACGCCCTGTGCTAAGAGCCGATCTCGACCACCTGACCCGATGGGGCGTGGTCGGTGCACCTGCTGTCCGCCGGTGCTGGCGCCAGGCGCGCGTCAGCGGGTCCTGGCCGAGGGTGAGGTGCGGCCACATGCGGCTCAGCGCCTCGCGCCGCTGGGCGAAATGCGCCCCCAGGCGCTCGAACCTCTCAAGCCCCCGCGCGAGATAACGCTGGGAAAGGCTGACCAAGTGCCGCGCACGGGCTGGATGATGGGGGGAGCGCCGGAGGGCCTCGGGCAGCTGCGCAAGCTGCCCCGTGAGGTAGCGGGAGAGGTGGTGGATCGCCACCGAGACCGCGGCGGCAGCCCAGAACACCACGATCAGCACCCAGGGCTGGAGCTTGCCGGTCTGGGCATCATCTGCCCACGAAATCACCATGGCGTAGGCACCGGCGGCAGCCAGCAGCCACAAGGCGGCGGCGAGGCTGCGGCGCATGCACATGATCGTCTCCGGGTCCTTGTTATCTGCACGCGCTGCTCCTCCCGCGGACGGTCGAGAGCAGGTCATGGTGAGCGTTCTCAGAGCTTGCCTGGACAAAAGCACGCGACCTCTGTCAACCTCCACACCACCGGGGCCTGTGCCCGTCTGCCGCTGCTGACTTGACGACCCATGCTGACTCGACGACCCATGCTAATTCGACGACCCACACTGATTCGACGACCCACGGACCCAATAGCAAACTTCGTGCCTGAACGGCGTCGCGTTGTCGATTCCGTCGGACGCCAGAGTTTTGGCCTCAGTTCTGGCGTCAGTTCTAGCCTCAGTCCTGGCCTTCAACCGGGGTCAGCCCCTTGGCCTCGAGCTCGGAGTTGGAACGTAGCCGCTGTGCACGGGGGTTTAGCCCCGAACGGAGGATCGCCATGTCCGACATGAAACTCGATCACTGCGTCATTCATGTGTCCGACTGGGAGCGCTCCAACGCCTTCTATCGCGATGTGCTGGGCGCCGAGCTCATCCCGCGCGGCGCCGGCTGGGCCTACCGCTTCGGCACCACCCAGCTCAACTGCCATGGCCCCGGCGTGAACGCGGCGCCGGTGGCGCGGCTTCCGGTCCAGCCCGGCAATAGCGACCTGTGCTTCGTCTGGCCCGGCCTGATCGAGGAGGCGGCGGGGCACCTTGCGCGCCTTGGCGTGGCGGTGGAACTGGGGCCGGTGCCGCGCCAAGG
>JAFMSC010000365.1 GCA_017353825.1 Hyphomicrobiaceae bacterium
GCGTACCGAAGACTTTAGCCGGGGCCCGGAATGCTGCACCCAAGTATGCAGGATTGAGTATAAAAAGCGACTAAAGGAAGGCGTCTTTGCACCATCGGTTGCTTGCTATGGCCGGCCGGTTCCGTGTTAAGTCAACGCCACGTTAAGCCAGGCCAGGCACCGGTCCGACGTTATTGACAGGATGGGAGCTGCAGGACCGCCGGCAGGAGTCATCACGCAGACCGCTGGGTGTTGGTTGGGAGCTGATGTTCACGAGGAAGCCCGACGCAGCCGTGGGGGGCGGACCTGTTGTGGTGTCCATAATCGGCCCCGACCTAGTCGTCACCGGCAACCTGGAGACGACGGGGGATCTTCAGGTCGATGGCGGCGTTGAGGGCGACATCAGCGCGGCGCGCATCGTCATCGGCGAGCACGCGCGCGTCATTGGCGACCTGGTGGCGAACGAGATCGTCATCGGCGGCAACGTGCGCGGCTCGATTCGTGGAAATACCGTGACGTTCCAGGGCGGCTGCCACGTGGAGGGCGACGTGTTGCACCGCAAATTGACAATCGAGCAGGGCGCCTACTTTGAAGGCCGGTCGCGCCGCTCCGAGGACCCGACGGGACGATACAGGAACGGCGGCGCGCCGCGATAAACCGGTCGCCGACCCGGTTTGGGCGGGTGGGGGGACCTTACAGGTGCCCCCGCCGAATCTCGTAGAGCATCAGCGCCGTCGCCACCGCGAGGTTCAGGGAATCGATACGGCCAGGCATGGGGATACGCACGAGCCGCGTGCACACCGCGCTCAGCTCGGGTGACAGCCCCGGTCCCTCGCTACCCATGAGCAGCAGCGTGGGTGGACGGTAGGCGACCGCGCGAAAATCGGCGCTGGCGCGCGGGTGCGCGCCCACCACGTCGCCCCGCCAGCGCTGGACCCAAGCCAGGCCATCCCCGGTGCTCGCGCGCGCCAGCGGGACGTTGAACACTGAGCCCATCGTGGCTCGCACCGCCTCGCGCGAATAGGCATCGACGCTGGCCCCGATAAGGGCCACCCCGCGCGCACCGACGGCATCGGCGGTGCGGATGATGGTGCCGAGATTACCGGGGTCGCGCACGGCCTCCAGGCCAACCCACAACCCATCGCCAACGACCGTTGCGGGTGCCGGCAGCGGCTTCCAGACCTGCTCGAAGACGGCGAGCATGGTCTGGGGGTTCTCCTTGGCGGCGAGCTTGGCGAGGATAGCCTGCGATACCTCCAGGCACTCAGCCCCGGCCGCCTCGGCCCAGTGCACCAGGTCGCGCGCCACCCCGCCGGTTGCGCTTCCCGCCAGGAACACGACGATCTTGGGCTTCCAGCCGGCGTCGCGTGCGGTGAGGAGAAGCGAGGCGCCCTCGGCGACGAACAGCCCTGTCTCGCGGCGCTCCTTGCGCATGTGCAAGGCGCGGATCATCTTCACCCGCTCGTTCTGCAGACTGGTGATGGTGCGCACGCCGCCGCGCGCGCCTGCGGCGCGCGGCGTCATCGCTCGTCGAAGCTCGTCCAGCGGGTGTAGAGCGACGTAGGCAACAGCCGGCCGCCGGCCTGCTCGATCACGGCCAGCTCACCGCTCTCCGTCGCGCCGGTGCGGCCGGCAAGGCACTCGCGCACCAGGCCGTCCATGGCTAGCGCCGAGGCGCGGATGGCATAGGTGGTGAGCACAAGCGCTGCGCGCTGCGTTGCGAGCAGCGCGGCGCAGTCGCGCAGCAAGGCCGGCAGGTGCACGAACACGTCCCATTCCTCGCCATTGGGTCCGCGTCCGAACTTGGGTGGATCGATCAAGATCAGGTGATAGCGGTTGGCGCGGCGGACCTCCCGGGCCACGAACTTGCGAGCGTCGTCTAGGATCCAGCGGATCGGCGCGGCGTCGAGGCGGGAGACGGCCTGGTTCTGCTTGGCCCAGGCGATGGCCTTGCGCGAGGCCTCCACGTGCGTCACCTCGGCGCCGGCCGCAACCGCCAGTAGCGAGGCCGCGCCGGTGTAGGCGAAAAGGTTGAGCACGCGCGGGGCGGGGACGCCTTGGAGCCAGGCGATCATCCACTCCCAGTGCGGCAGCTGCTCGGGGAAGATGCCGACGTGGCGGAAGCTGGTGAGGCGGCACAGCACGGTGACCTCGCGCACGCGCACGGGCCAGGTTTCGGGAACCGGCGCGTTGGTGCGCCACCGCCCCCCCTCGCCGTCCTCCTCGGCGCTGGTGGCCTTGAAGGCGGCATCCGCCCGCAGCCATGCCCCCGGCTCCAGAGCGGGCCGCCACAGCGCCTGCGATTCGGGCCGGTCGATGGTGAAGCGCCCAAAGCGCTCAAGTTTGCGGCCGCCGCCGCTGTCGAGAAGCGCATAATCAGCACACCCCGCGGTGGCAATGACGCGCAAGCCTGGGCTAGATGCTGCCGATCTGGGCGCTCCTGCGATCCCCGCTTCCGCAAACCCGCTGGCCATCCGTCTCTTCCCCGCCCAAAGGCGCCTGCGGTCGGGCGGCCAGAGCGCCGCGTCGAAGGGCAGGGCATCGTGATGTCGCAGTATCTGCCGCCGCCTCCGCCTCTACCGGGCGTCGTTTGCGGCCGCCGCTTGGCGCAGGATGGCGAGCAGGGACCTGGCACTGAACGGCTTCTGCAGCACGGCCGCCACCTTCGCCTGTGCCACCTGGGGCACCGCGTAGCCCGAGATCACCACCACGCGCACACCGATCTCGTTTAGTCGATCGATGAGTCCGTAGGCCATCTCGCCCTTGAGGTTGATGTCCACGATGGCCACATCCGGCGCGCGCGCGGCCAGCAGGCGCTCGGCCTCGTCCAGCGTGGCGGCGGGGCCGGCCACACTGACACTTAGCTCTTCGAGCAGGGTCTTCAGAGCCTGCGCGACGTGCCAGGAATCCTCCACCACAAGGACCCGCAGGTCCCGCAGCTCGGCCATCCCCTGCCGTTCACCTGCAGCGCTCGACGACACGTAACTCGTCCCTGTGCCGGGAAAAAACCGGCGTTTAGCGTATAGCATGGCGAGTCCGCCCGGCAACCCGTCGGCTCGAGCAAAAACGCTCGGCAGCGTTTACGTTGTGTTAACCAACATCCGGCGGCGACCCATTCTGGCCGCCCCTGAGGTGCTCCTCCCTATCGCCCCACCTCGTAAGGTCCGCCGCGGGCGAGCGCCAGCTGGTAGGCAGGACGCGCCATCAGGCGCTCCCTCAGGCGCAGCAGGTTGGGGTAGGCCTGCAAGGGCCCGCGGCCGGCGCCGGCATCGAGCACGAAGGAGAGCTGGATGTCTGCCGCCGAGAAGGTGTTGGCGACGAAATAGTCGTTTTCGCCCAAGGCGGCGCTCATGTAGTCGAAGTGGTTCTTGATTTCGCTCTCGATGCGGGGGCTGAGCGGTGCGCCGGCCTCTTTCAGCAGGCCCACGTAAAGCTTGAGCAGCAACGGCAGCATGCCCGAGCCTTCTGCGAAGTGCAGCCAGTGCAGGTAGGCGACGTAGTCGGGTGAGCCGAAATCGCGCGCCGGCGTGAGCCGACCATTGCCGTATTTGCCGACCAGGTATTCCAGGATCGCGCCGGACTCGGCGATCACCACACCGGCATCGCGGATCACAGGCGACTTGCCGAGGGGATGGACGGCCTTGAGGGCGGCCGGCGCCAGCCGCGTTTTGGGATCGCGCTGGTAGGGCACGATATCGTAAGGCAGCTCCAGCTCCTCCAGAAGCCACAGCACGCGCTGCGAGCGGGAGTTATTGAGATGGTGGACTTCGATCATCACGTGGACCTCATTGGCTCGAGGATCTGACCGTCAGTAAGCTACAGGGCCAGGCCGTGACCGGGCAGAGGGACTTGCCACGCGCGGCCGTGCGGGCTGAGATTTGAGCCGACGCTGGAGAAAATCGTGCAACGGGACGCATTGGGAGGATGGCATGGCTCGCATCATCGGAGTGCTGGTTGCCGGCTTCGGGCTCGCGCTGTCGCTGGCGTCGGCACACGCCCAACAGCTCGACCCCGCCGTCGTTACATTCAAGCTGCCCGACCAGATCGCCTGGCAGGACAATCCCAAGGCCGGCAACCGCTCGGCCGTGCTGCAGGGAGACCCGGCCAAGCCCGGCCCCTACGCCATGCTGCTGCAATGGCTGCCAGGCCACATGAGCCGGCCGCACTTCCATCCCCACGACCGCTTCTTCATCGTTATCTCGGGCACCTGGTGGGTCGGCTCCGGCCCTAAGTTCGACCCCGAGGCGACGATGCCGATGTCGGCAGGCAGCTTCGTCACGCACTGGGCCAGGGGTGTGCATTTCGACGGTGCCAAGAACGAACCGGCTACCATCCTGGTCTGGGGCGAAGGGCCCGCGACCAGCACGCCCTTCGGCGAGCCACCGCCGAAATAGAGGCTGGACCCGTCCGCTCATCGGTGCTGGGCCGAGAGGTAGGCGATGACGTCGGCGCGCGCTTGCGCGTCCCGGAGCGGCGGCAGACTCATGGCCGTGCCGGGGACGAAGGCGGTGGGATCGGCGATGAAGCGGTCGATCGTTTCCACGGTCCAGACGAGGCCGGCGGCACCCTTGGCTTTCATGGCCTCGGAGTACTCGAAACCGGGCACCGTCGCGGCCGGCCGGCCAATGACGCCGAGCAGGCTGGGGCCCTGAAGCTGCGCCGTCTCGTTGGGATCGATGGAGTGGCAGGCGTAGCAGCGCTGGAACGCGCGTTCGCCGCGGGTGGCGTCGCCCTCGGCGCGGGACGCCGCCCCGGCCACGAAGCCGG
>JAFMSC010000366.1:0-2793 GCA_017353825.1 Hyphomicrobiaceae bacterium
GGGCGAGACGGCCGAGCGCGAGCGCGTCGGACGCGCCGCGCTGGAAAGCGGCGCCTATCTTAAGGGCGAGAGCGAGGCCCTGACGGCAGCCGGGCTGCAGACGATGCTGGCGCAGCTCGCCGCCACCAACCAGGTTCGCCTCACCAGCACGCGGGCGCTGTCGCCGCGCGAACGCGACGCCATCCGGCTGATCGGCGTCAGCGTGCAGTTCAAGGCGAGCCTCGAGCAGCTGCGAGGCCTGCTGTTCCAGATCGAGAGTCAGCGGCCGTTCCTGTTCGTTGAGGCCCTGCAGGCGAGGCCGGTGTCTCCGTTCTCGCAGAGTTCGACCGAGCTCAACGGGATGCTGGACGTCCGTCTCGACGTGGTCGGCGCACTGCGTGGCAAGAACGGCTAGCGACCATGCCAAAACGAAAGGGCACGAGGCTCGCCGTCTTGGCTCTCGTGAGCGTTGCCGGCCTGCTGGCGCTGCTCGACCTTCAGCTTCTCCAGAGCCCTGTCGATATCGCGCCCATCGCCGCCCCGATCCTGAGCGCGGATGCGCCGCGCCCTGAGAGCTTGGAGCCGGCGACGCCGCTCGACAAGATGTCGGCGGAGCAGTTCCGGGAGATGGTCGGGCGGCCGCTCTTCAATCCGAGCCGGAGGCCTGTGCAGCGAAACGAGGCCGCGGCGGGCCAACCGAAGGCGGCGTCCAGCAAGATGCGCCTGATCGGAGTGATGAAAGGGGAGGATCGACCGCCCCAGGCCCTGATCCGGCTTGGCGACGATCCGAGGGGGAAGTGGATCACCGAAGGCGCCGAACTCGACGGCTGGAAGCTGAGCAAGGTCAACGACCTCAGCGTGATCCTCGAGGCCGGCGGGCGCTCCCGGGAGCTCAAGTTGCTCATCCCGCGCCATACCTCGCCGCCGTCGCCCGTCCCCAAGGCGGAGCACTAGCGGCAAGGGCTGAGGCCCTCTCCTTTAAGGATTGCAGCGACCATCGCTCTGAGGAGGCCAACGTCGCAGGTGTCGCCTCGGGGCAGACACCTGGGCAAGCACCGGGGGCAGACACTTGGGCAAACACCGGGCAGACACCTGGAAGAGTTGTTTTGCCGACGACCTGCGGGTTGGGTGTGGCTGCGAACCGTGGCGACACAACCCTCAGCCGACAAACTTTAGTCGCCTAGTTCCTTCATCAGAGCCCTAGCAGCGCGACAAGCCTCATCAGTCTCGCCATGCTGGCAGGATTTCGACAACACCTGCCTAGCACGCTCGTGATCTTTGCCGATGCCGATCCCTCGCACCAGGTGGAAGCCGAACATGGTGCAAGCCCATGGGTCGAGGCGGTCGCAGGCCGCTGCAAAGGTGCGGATCGCGCAAGGCTCTCCATCATGGCCAGAGACCATGCTCGCAGCCCGATTGGTGCAGCCGGACGCCACCCCCAGCGCACACGCTCTGAGAAAAAGTGCTTCCGAAACCGGGCTGTTCTTGACCTTCTGCAGGGCCACCGCCGAGGCGTAGCAGTCGCTGCCGTCGCCGTTCTGGCAGTGGCTCAGGCACTCTTTCAAATTGCCCTCGCAGCGTCCCTCGTAGAAGCCGCTCTTGGTCTCGCCTGCCGGCATCACATCGGCCGGGCACTTGTCGAGGCTTGGAAGCCAATCCGGCCTGGTGGCCTGCATGCTGTCCAGCAACGCCTTCGCGTCGTCGTCGGCGTTGGCAGACAGGGCGTCTAGCCCGGTTGACGCAAGAACGAGAGCTGCAAAGGCAAAGCGCACAGCATGGTGGACCACGATCCCCTCCTCAGCTCGAGGCAACCCACAAACCGTTACGCCGCCAGCCGCTCCAGCTCCTCCAGGATGGCGGTGCCCATCTCGGCGGTGCCGGCCTTGCGCATGTTGGGCTGCATGATGTCGGCGGTGCGCAGGCCGCGGCTGAGCGCGCCGGCGATGGCCATGTCGATCAAGTCGGCCTCCTTCGCCAGCCCATAGGAGTAGCGGAGCGCCATGCCGTAGCTGGCGATTGCCGCGATCGGGTTGGCGAGGCCCTTGCCGGCGATGTCAGGGGCCGAGCCGTGCACCGGCTCGTAAAGCGCCTTGCGCTTGCCGGTCTTGGGGTCGGGCGTGCCCAGCGAGGCCGAGGGCAGCATGCCGATGGAGCCCGTCAGCATGGCCGCCTCATCGGACAGCATGTCGCCGAACAGGTTGTCGCACACGATCACGTCGAACTGCTTGGGCTCGCGCACGAGTTGCATGGCACAGGCGTCGGCCAGGATGTGCTGCAGCTCCACGTCCTTGGCTTCCCGGGCGTGCACCTCGGTGACCACCTCGTTCCACAAGACGCCCGTGCGCATGACGTTGCGCTTCTCGGCCGAGTGCACCTTGTTGCGGCGCTTGCGGGCGAGGTCAAACGCGACGCGGGCGATGCGCTCGATCTCGCCCGTGGTGTAAACGGTGGTGTCAACCGCGCGCTTCTGCCCGTTCTCCAGCGTCACGATTTCCTTGGGCTCGCCGAAGTAGGTGCCGCCCGTCAGCTCGCGCAGGATCAGGATGTCGAGGCCCTCCACCTTCTCGCGCCTGAGCGAGGAGGCCTCGGCCAGCGCCGGATAGCAGATGGCAGGGCGCAGGTTGGCGAACAGGTCGAGGTCTTTGCGCAACCTGAGGAGGCCTGCCTCGGGCCTGATCGCGTAGGGCACCTTATCCCACTTGGGCCCGCCCACGGCGCCGAACAGGACCGCGTCAGCCCTGTCGGCCTTGGCGAGCGTCTCCTCGTCGAGGGGGACGCCGAACGTGTCGATGGCGGCACCGCCGACGAGCCCGG
>JAFMSC010000366.1:2803-4742 GCA_017353825.1 Hyphomicrobiaceae bacterium
GTCTCGACCTTGACCTCGGCCCCGCCCTTCCTATTGAAAAACGCGACCAGGCGCTCCACCTCGGCCATCACTTCGGGCCCGATGCCGTCACCCGGCAGGAGCAGCAGGGAATTTTGGGTCATGGGCGCCCCCAAGTGCGGCGTCGCGGTTCGTGCGGCGCGATTTTGCGCCGGAAAGTAGCTAGCGGGCCGGGGCACGCCGCGCAAGGCGCCATTGAGGTTGGCGTGCGGGCCGGCAACCGGTCGAGCCGGCCTTGCCTTCGAGCCGAATTCCGAGATGACAAGACCTGCGGGAGCAGGTTGGCCTCATGTCTAACCCAGGAACGGCAGGCTCAGCAGCAAGGTGAAGCCGTTGAGCATGAGGAGGATGCCGAGGCCGGCCAGGCCGCCGCTCCCCCCCAGCAGCGCGAAGTTGCCGATGATGAGGTGCACCGAGGCGAGCACGATGGCGATCTGGATCAGCGCCTGGGCCCAGTCGAAGTAGGGGTCCTTGCGCAGGGCCACGTCGCGCTCGGTCTCCAGCGTCTTGGCCTTGGCGATCAGCCGGTCCGTCCCGTCCTGCGCGTCGGCCTTCAAACGCCCCGCTTCGGCGCGGTGGCTCTTGATCTTGTCCTCCACGGCCTTGCGCGGGGGCCCCGTCAAGCCCGGCTGCATCGCCAGCATGAGCTCAAGCTGGTCGGCGGCAATGTTGTAGGTCGTGCGGCGGATGTTCTTGGCCTGGTAGAACGCCCAGGCGTCGGAGGCATCGATGTTGGCGCGCATGGCGTCCTTGGTGGCGTTGTTGCCGCCGACATTGCAGATGGCGAGCAGCACCGCCAGCACACCAATGTAGACGCCCACCCACTTGTTCAATTCTTCCTTGTCGGACTTCAGGCGCTCGATGACATCGTCCATGGACATGCGCCACCTCCCCGTGGTGCGTATCGATCAAACACGATTTCCGTCGGCGGCGGCTCAGCCTGGCATGAGGTCCTTCCGATCCAACACCGTGCCGTCGCCCGCCAGGCGGTACACGATCGGGACGCCCGTTGCCAGCTCGCGCTTCACAATCTCCTCGCCCGTCAGCTGCTCCAACCGCATGATGAGGGCGCGCAGCGAGTTGCCGTGGGCGGCCACCAGCACGTTGCGCCCCGCCTTCACCTCGGGCGAGATCTCAGCCTCGTAATAGGGCAGAACGCGGGCGGCGGTCTGCTTGAGGCTCTCTCCGCCGGGCGGGGATACATCGTAGCTGCGGCGCCAGACGTGCACCTGCCCCTCGCCCCACTTGGCGCGCGCCTCGTCCTTGTTGAGGCCGGACAGGCCGCCGTAGTCGCGCTCGTTGAGCGCCTGCGACCGGTGCGCGGGCAGGCCCGTCTGCCCCAGCTCCTCGAGCATCAGGTCGAGCGTGTGCTGGGCCCGTTTAAGGTCGCTCGTGAAGGCCACGTCGAACTTGTAGCCCTTTGCCTTGAGCAGCCGTCCGGCGGCGCGCGCCTCGGCAACGCCCTTGTCGGAGAGGTCGGGGTTCTTCCAGCCCGTGAACAGGTTGAGCTTGTTCCATTGGCTTTCCCCGTGACGCACGAGAACGAGCACATTGTCCATGTCGAGTCCTTGAGTTAGGCGCGGGGTCAGACCCTCGCGGCGGCCGTTCTACCCAATCTCTCCGGTTGCAGGCGAGGGCGTGACCCTGCTTTCGGTTGGCGCTAATCGAGCCCCAGCACGTCCACCATGCTGAAGAGGCCCGGCCCTTTGCCGCGACCCCACAGGGCGGCCTTGACCGCGCCGCGCGCGAAGATGCCGCGGTCGGCCGCGCGGTGGTTGAGCTCGATCACCTCGCCGTCGGCAGCGAACAGCACGCTGTGGTCACCCACGACGCTGCCGCCGCGCAGCGTGGCAAAGCCGATGTCGCCGCGCCGGCGCGGACCTGTGTGGCCGTCGCGCACGCGCACCCCCACCTTGTCGAG
>JAFMSC010000062.1 GCA_017353825.1 Hyphomicrobiaceae bacterium
ATACGCCGGCCGCTGCAGGCGTGGCGCCAGCGACCGGAGCCGGTCCGGCTGAGGGCCGGGCCGCCGGCCTGCGCCAAGCCCGATGATGGATCGGGCCATGACCAGCGCGCGACCAGGCCACCAGACCGCCCCACCAACCGACCTGCACGGACGCCGGCCCGCGCGGCATCTTCCAAGCGTCCACCCGGATCGTGTTCGCGCCTGCCTCGATCCCCGGCTCAGCGCCGCGGTCGCGCAGCGGCTGGCGGACAGCGAGCGCGTTGGGTGGCGAGTGGCTGAGATAATCCTCTATCGCCACGGTCTCAATCCGGCGATGCTGGATGATTTTTATGGGCGTGCGGCACCGGCCTCCTCATCAGAGGCGGATATCCACCCTCTGCTGCACTGCGACCTTGAGGATTGCGCCCGTCTTGCCGGTGCGGCTTGGCACGCCCGGTCGCTGAAGCAATGCGTGTCCGGCAAACTCGTTGCCGACCTGACCGCGCTCATCGGCCACCGCACCCGCGCCTTCGGCCTGCGTAACGCCAATCTCGCTGTCTGCAGCCAGGTCGTCACAGGCGCCGCCGAGCTCGCGGCGGCCATCAACGATGACGGATTCCGCTGCATCGGCGCCCTGCTCTCCTCGAAAGATTGGGCGCTGCGCGGCCTCGTTCACGTGCGCCTGCCTCCGGGAACGCCGGCGGAAGCCGTCGCTTTTGGCGATGAGCATGTCCGGCACGCCCCCGCGATCATCGAGCGCGCGCTCGCGGAGCTTCAGGGGACGCCGCATGCCTGACGAGCCAACCGCACCAGGCGCCCCTGTCACAAGGCCGCTCGGCCCGGTTCTGCGCGGCCCAGACGTCGACATCTGGGGCCGAGCAAACGAGGCGATTGAAGCTGCCGAGCGCCATCGCAAGCGCATGTGGGCTTACGCGCGCGATGCGTATCGGCGCGAGAAGCAGCGTGGCTACGCTGACGGGTGGAATACCGGCATCGCCGAGGCTTCGCGCCTGGTCGCCGCCACGGCGGCCCGAGCGGAGCGGCATGTGGATGCGCTGGAGCGTGAGTTGCCTGCCCTCGTTATCGAGATCGTTGAGCGGATGCTGGGTGCGTTCGACCCTGGCGACCTCCTCTCACACGCGGTTCGGCATGCCCTCGGGCGCCTGAGAACCGGCGCCGACGTGGTTTTGCGCGTGGCGCCCGACGAGGCCCACAGCCTTCGCCAGACGCTTGGGCAATTCGATGGGCTCAGTGGAGCCAAGCGCCTCTGCATCGAGGTCGATCCCGCAATAAAGACAGGCGCCTGTGTGCTCTGCAGCGAGTTTGGCAACGTCGAGTTGGGGATCGCCGCGCAAGTCAAGGCGCTCAGGGAGGGGCTTGAGGCGCAAGCGCATGGTGCGACCGGCTCTGAGGCCGCGGACGCCTCTCCGCAGCAACACCCGAGCGGATTCACGGTGACAGGCTGAGGGACGACCGTGGTGACAACAATCACCAAGCTTCGCGAGGCTGTCCGCCACATCGACACGCGGCGGGTCAAGGGGCGCGTAACCAAGGCGTTAGGCACCATCGTGGAGGCCGTCGTACCAGATGTCCGCATCGGCGAGGTGTGCGTTCTCGAAGATCCGGATGGGAACTGGTCGACCACGGCCGAGGTCATCGGCCTTGGGGAGGACACGGTCCTGCTGACACCTCTGGGCGACCTTCAAGGCATGTCCCAGCGCACCAGCGTGCTGCCAACCGGCCTGACGCTGGATACCCCTGTCGGCGATGCCCTCCTGGGGCGCATCGTTGACGGCCTGGGAAACCCCCTCGACGGGCGCGGTCCGCTCGTAGGACCGGGCACGCGTCGGCCTTTGCATCGCCCGGCACCTCCCGCCCTGGCGCGGCAGCTCATTGCGCGTCCCCTGCCTATTGGGCTCAGGGTGATCGACGCCCTGCTCACGTGCGGGGAGGGGCAGAGGATCGGCATCTACGGTGAGCCCGGCGCCGGGAAGTCATCACTCGTCGCTCAGATGGTGAATGGCGCGGTGGTCGACGTTGCGGTCGTGGCCCTGATCGGCGAGCGCGGCCGAGAGGTGCGGGAGTTCATCGAGAACAAGCTTGGCGTGCAAGGCATGCGCCGCTCCGTGATCGTCGTCGCAACCTCCGATCGGTCGGCGATCGAGCGGGTCAAGGCAGCCTACGTGGCAACGACGCTTGCCGAGGCCTTTCGCGACGAAGGACGGCGTGTGCTCCTGATGATGGACAGCATTACCCGTTTCGCCCGTGCGCTTCGCGAGATTGGATTGGCGGCCGGCGAACCGCCAGCGCGACGGGGCTTTCCACCTTCGGTATTCGCCAGTCTGCCGCAGCTGATCGAGCGCGCGGGGCCAGGCGAGCAAGGCTCGATCACCGGGTTCTTTACGGTCCTTGTTGAGGGTGACGGAGTTGGGGATCCGATCGCGGAGGAAACGCGCGCCATCCTTGACGGTCACATCATCCTCTCGCAACAGCTTGCAAGCGCCAACCACTACCCGGCCATCGACGTGTTGGCGAGCCGCAGCCGCGTCATGGACGCTATCGTCTCATCCGAGCACAAGGCGAACGCTGGCCGGATTCGTGAGCTCCTTGCGCGATACGCCGAGGTGGAGTTTCTCATTCAAGTGGGCGAATACAAGAGCGGCGCCGATGCTGTCGCCGATACGGCAATCGCCAAGATCAACGACATTCGCAGTTTCCTGCGTCAGGCCACAGACGAACGGTCAAGCTTCGAGGAGACAACCCGATGCATGTCACTGCTCGTGGCGTGAAGGCACGCAATCTGGAGAACGCCATACGTCTTCGCGACCAGCGCCAGCGACGCGCCCTCGCGCATCTAAAGATTGCGCTGGCGCACCGCGATGCCGCGGAGGACGCCTGCGTGTCCTCTAGGCGCGAGCTGACGGCGCGGCAGTCGCTCCGGCGTACGGGTGAAATTCAGGCATACGGCGGGCTCGCTCAAGCAAGGCCGATGTCGCCGGCCGCGCTCAGCCGCCATCTCGCCGCCATCGAGTCCTTGACCGACGACGTGCAGAGGGCGTCCAAGCACCTCGAGCAGGCACAACTGAAAAAGGTGAGCGCGGACCAGTCAGCGAGCAAGGCGCGTGGCATTCATGCGATGCATGCGCATCAGAAGCGCAAATGGGTGCGGCTCGCCGCGATGATCGCGACCAGCCGCCGCGCGCGGGGCGAGTTCCTCGCCGAGATCGATGTCGAGGAGGAAGGCAGCTTGGGCTGGCGTCGTTGTCACCTTCTGCGGGGCAAGGTCCGGTGATGTCCCTTGGCAGCTTGGCAGCACGGACCACGGGCCGGGGCGCCGCCTTGGGGCGGCGAGGACCGGTTGGTGCCTCTGCGCAGCGATATGTCCCAAACACCAGCGTTCAACCGACGGCCGTCGTAGCCATCAATCTCCTGATCCCAGTCGGCGGCACGATCTCAACCATGGTTGAACGCATGCCGTTGTCCCTCACTCTTGATCCAATGCTGGTAGGTGGCGCACCTGATGCATCGGGCGTGGTAGGTGGACCGGCCTTCGAGCTCATCTGGTCGATCGGCGCCCAAGAGCACCTCATCGTTACCCTTCCGGAAAAGATCGTCGCGCACATCGCCAGGGCCGTCGAGCCCAGCCTCGGTACGGTTCCAGACGATCCAGCGCGCTCGTTCCTGGTCGAGCTGGCCTTGGCGCCGCTGCTGGATACGTTGGAGGGCCGGCTCGGGACCAACCTGACGCTCTTGGAGACGCTTCCCGCCGAAGCGACAAGTCACGGCGCAGACGCCCTACCTGTGCGGGGTGAGATTGACGGATTGCGGTTCGCCGCATCGCTCAGGATGGTCCACAACCGGGTGGACGGAGTACCGGCGATCGAACGACTGGCGAGCCTCCTGCGATTGGCGACGCCTCGCCACTCGGCTGGCGACACCTTTCTGGCGAGCATTACGGTTTCGGTGGCCTTTCGTGCCGGCACGATGCGCGTACGGCTTCGCGCCTTGCGTGCGCTCGCGCCGGGCGACGTCCTCATACCGGATGAGTTCCCCCTATCGCATGACGAGGTCTTGGTAATCGCTGCAGGGCGTCTGCGCGCGCTGGCACGGCTCGAGGATCGGGGCGCACGCCTCCAGGCGGCGCTCCGGCCGATCCGGCGGGAACACTTGGAGTTGGGACAGATGAACGATGACGTGAATTCTACGCCACCCGATCTGGTCGACGGGCTTGATGAGGTTGAAGTTGTCCTCAGTTTCGAGCTCGGTCGGCTCAATGTCGAGTTGCGCGAGCTGAAATCGATCGGACCCGGCTATGTGTTCGCGCTGGGGCGCGACCCGGCGCACGCCATCGACATCGTCGTGAACGGACGAAAGATCGGAAAGGGAGAGATCGTTAAGATCGGGGAGACGATCGGCGTGCGAACGACCAGACTATACGGGGGTGAGTGAGCCTACATGGATGGTTCTCCAGGCATAATCGCACTCCTGGCAATCACGCTGGGGCTCGGGCTCCTCACCTTTGCCGTGGTGACGACGACCGCCTTTGTGAAGATCACGATTGTCCTGCTGCTGGTGCGCAATGCTCTGGGTGTGCAGCAGGTGCCACCAAACATCGTGATCTACACTGTCGCCCTGATTCTGACGGTGTATATCTCGGCACCCGTCAGCGAACAGATCTATCGGCAGCTCACAAGCTCCGGCCTGGAATACCGCACCTTCGACGACTTTACCACGGCGGCGGGGCGGGTACGCGAGCCCATTCGGGCGCACCTTCAACGCCTCACAACCGACGACGAGCGGCAGTTCTTCCTGTCGGCAACGCGCCAGATCTGGCCCGAGGACGTGCGTCAGCGGGTCGGGGCGGATGACCTGACGATCCTTATTCCATCATTCATGATCTCAGAGCTGAAGCGCGCTTTCGAGATCGGCTTCCTGCTGTATCTGCCGTTCATCACCATAGATCTGATCGTCACCACCATTCTCATGGCGATGGGCATGGCGATGGTATCGCCAACAATCATCTCGGTACCTTTCAAGCTGTTTCTATTCATCGCCGTGGATGGCTGGTCACGACTGATGCACGGGTTGGTGCTCAGCTACAGCTGAAGCCGCCGGCGCCGGATGCCAGCATGGTCATGAAGGAGTGGAAGCGATGGACGAGGCGAGCATCCTTACTCACGTGCGGATTGCCCTCACGCTGTTCCTCACATTCACCTTGCCCCCTCTGCTCGCCGCACTTGTCGTGGGCCTCGTCGTGGGCATCGTCCAGGCCGCCACGCAAATCCAAGATCAGACGCTGCCGCAGACGGTGAAGCTTCTCACCGTCGTCGCGGTATTGGCGGTATTCTTTCCTCTGTTGGCCAGCCCGCTGATTGAGCACACGAAACAGCTCTTTACAGAGTTCTCAACGCGGACTTTACGACGCTGATGTCGGCCTGGGGGTGAGCTGAGTGCATCGAGCCGAGCCGCGATGGAGCCAGTCGCCACAACGGAGGCCCTCAGGCTCGTCCTGAAGCAGGCGCTGGACCCTTTGGTCGCGCTCGTTCTCGGCGCCAGCCGTGCAATCGGGATTCTGTTGATCCTGCCGGTTCTCACGCGCGCTCAGGTCGCCGCCCTGCTTCGTACTGCGGTGGCGCTCGCACTGGCGCTTCCCGTCCTGGGCCACACCAGCGCGGCCATCGCCCAACTCGGCGGCCGGCCGGACCGAGCCCTTCAGATCGTGCTCATCGCAATCAAGGAGGTCGGCGTGGGCGCTCTGATCGGTTTCCTCCTGGGCACTCCCTTTTGGACCATTCAGATCGTTGGTGAACTGATCGACATGCAGCGCAGCATTGTCAATTCGGTCCAATCCTCCGACCTGGCGTCTGGATCAGAGGCAACCGTCCTGAATTCCCTCCTATGGTTTGTGGCCATTGTCGTCTTCATCGCCTCCGATGGGCTGGGCATCGTGGTGAGGACACTGTACGAAAGCTATTCTGTGTGGCCGCTCGTTCGGTTCCTGCCGTCGATCAGTCTCGACGGCGTGTATGCCTTGGTCGGCCTCCTGGATCACATGCTGCGCCAGGCTTTCCTCATCGCCGGCCCGGCAGTCGTTCTACTTCTGCTGGTCGACCTATCCGTCATGTTGATCGGACGCTTCACGCCAAGCCTCAACGTCTCCGACCTCGCGCCAACCATCAAGAATATCGCCTTCATCGTCTTCATGCTCCTCTACGCCGGCTATCTGCTCAACTACGTCGGTGCGGAAGTGGCAGGCACGCGCGGTGTGACCGAAGAGCTGGAGGGTGTCGTACAATGAGCAACGACACGGGCGAGCAAAGAACGCTTCCAGCAACCGACAAGAAGCTACAGGACGCGCGCAAGAAGGGTCAGGTTGCACATAGCCGCGATCTCGTAAGCGCAGTGGGGGGAACCGCCGCGATCATCTACCTGTGGCTGAATATCGGTGGCATCGTCGGCGAATGGCGCGATGTCATGCTGCAATCCTTGACGTTGGGCGAGAACGGTTTCAGGGCTGACTTGCGCCGATCGCTGTCGATTCTTGCCGACCAATCGCTACGGACCCTGGCACCATTGCTCGCTTGCGTTGTGGCGGCAGGTGTTCTCGCAAGCTTGGCGGTGACGAAAGGGCCTGCGCCGTCTCTCGATCCGATTAAACCGAAACTCGACATTCTCAATCCGGCGCAGGGATTGAAGCGAATCTTCGGATTGCGCGGGTGGATCGAGTTGGCCAAGACGCTGGTCAAGTTTGCCGTGTTCGCAAGCGTGCTTCTCCTGGTCGTGGGAGGCACCTGGCAAACCCTCGTCCGCCTGCCGGTGTGCGGCGTGGGCTGCATTCCCTTCCTGTTTGGCAGCCTTGCGAAGCTTCTGCTTGGCATCGCTGTCTGTGCATACCTCGTTGCTGCAATCGTTGATGTCCTGCTTCAGCGCTGGCTGTTCCTGCGCGACATGCAAATGACGCCAACCGAGCTTAAGCGCGAGCGCAAGGATCTGGAAGGAAACCCGCTGATCCGGCGCGCGCAGCAGCAACAGCGCCGGGAAGCCGCGGCGGAGCCGCGTCTGGGCGTCGACCAGGCCACGATCATCATCCGTGCACCCGGTGTTGCCGTAGGGCTTCGCTATGTACGTGGCGAAACTGATGTCCCACTCATCGTCTGTCGCGGCAGGGACAGCACGGCCGATGCGATCATGCGCAGCGCGGCCACCCACGCAACCCCAACCTGTGATGATGCGGAACTCGCAAAGGGGTTGTCGTCAGGCGTACGTCTGGGAGCACCCATACCACGACGATATTTTCAATCGGTGGCCAGAGCGCTCTACGCGGCGGGCGCTGCTGATTGACAGCCCTGGACGCGCTGCTGGACGCACTGCTGTCATCATTGCCACAGCCCATGGCGGCCTGGAGAACATGCGGCTGTCCATATAGGCTTGGCCACGCTGCAACCTGATTGACAAACCAAGATGATTCGTGACAACAAGTCTGCAACATCCGTCGTGCGCTCGTGAATGCCCTCCGCCAGCTGTCCGCTGCCTAACAGTCCGAAAGCCCTTCCTAATCTGCTGATTCACTTGGTAAACGTTGTTCGGCGGTGTCGAGACCGGCCGGCGAACTGTTGACCAGATCTCCTGGATTGAGGTGAGAAATCTTCCAACGGCGGTAGACCCGCGATATGCACGTGTCATCGTCTTCCAACCACGCGTCGTCAGAGACTGAGGGTGACCAGGACGGCCCCACCGAAAGGCAGGCGGCGATCCTGGCCCTGGTCAAAGCGCATGGTTTTGCGACCATCGATGACCTGGCAAGAAGGTTCGAGGTCTCCACCCAGACCATACGGCGGGATATCACGCGTCTGGACGAGCTAAAGTTGTTGCGTCGCTTCCATGGGGGGGCCGGGCTCCATGAAGCGGCGGCGTGGCCGGGCCGCGGCCACAAGCTCGAGCCGCAGGCAACGTCCGCCAAGGGCCGCATCGGAGACGCGGTCGCAGCCGTTATCCCCGACGGCACTTCGGTCTTTCTTGACGTGAGCACGACGGTCGAGACCGTCACGCTGGCGTTGTCTTCGCACAAGCAGCTGCAGATCGTCACCCCAAGCGTAACTGCGGCGGCGCTCCTTGCCAGGACCCCCGTGGCGTCGGTCATCGTCACCGGCGGTTTGATCCGAGGTCCAGATGGGTCTCTCGTCGGAGACGCGGCTGTGGCAGCCATCTCCCGCTTCAAGCTGGACTGGGCCGTGATCGGATGCTCGGGATTTGAGGACGACGGAACGGCGATGGATGTCGATCTATTGCAGGTGGAGGTCAAGCAGCACATGCTTAACCGTTCCCGCCGTGCTCTCCTTGTTGCAGAATCGACGACGTTGCAGCGCCGTGCGGTTGTCAACCTCGCTCCGCTCGCGGCCTTCGATATCCTCGTGACCGATCAGGAGCTTCCCGCGCATCTCGCCGAAGTGGCAAGAGCCTCAGGATGCGAGGTGAAGATCGCCTAGCGCACCTTGTGCGCCTTGGCCAGCGCCGTCGGCCGTGCTCCAACCGTGCGGGAAGCCGTTTCACTCCGCAAAGGTCCAGAAGGCTTGAGCCGCGAACAGAATTTCCCGATGCAGCTTCAGATAGCGGTCCGTCTGCAGCTGCGTGAGCTGGGGACGCTCGCGGGCGTCGCACGGCGGTTGACGATCACCGAGCGCCTCGGCCATCTCGATAAAGTAGTATCCGCGGGAGAAGCGCCCATAGGGTCGCTCGGGGTCGATCAGCCTGATCGCGCCAAACCACACCTCGGTGTTGAGGTGGCGCAGGAGCTTGAGATGATCTGTGGTGACGGTGAACGGGAACGTGCGGTGCGGTGGCAGGACGATCGGAGGATTGCCCTCGGCGTCGAAGGGGAGCTTTCCTTCTTCCGCATAGTCAAGATGATAGTTCTCAAGTCTGTAGGTCCCCGGGGTGAGTTTGGCGGTGGAAAAGAAGCCCTTAACATCGTTGGTCAGCATCGCATCCAGCGTGTTCCAACGCTCGATCGGCGGGATGGCGGCCATCTCGGGAACCCGGGCGGCGAAATCATCGGTGAAGCCCTCATTGGCGTCCGCGCGTTCATGCTCCAACATGAGAACGATGCCACCGGCCTCCACGGGGTACCAGTAAGGGCGCAGATGCTTCCGCAGCTCTGCGATGCGCGCGGAGGCGTCCGGGAGCAGCCCTGATGCAACGGCCATTGACGTGTCCTCTATTCGCCGCCACGACAAGCAGGCGCTCGCCCAGGGCGCACGCCAAAGGCGCATGACCACTGACGGCGTTGCGCTCGTCGTTGACGGCCAAGTAGGCGCTTTTTCCCCCGACGGGGCATGGAGTTAGCAGAGACCAACATCCTTTTCGTACCCGCGGATGCTCGGGTCGATTGCCGTGTCGGTCGCAATACGGCGCAAAGCGCGGTCTGGATCAATCAACGCTACGAGCTCGCGCTGCTGCTCGTGCATGGAACAGCATACCAGCTTGAGCTTGGCCTTGATTGACTGGGTTCGTCAGAGGTGGTCGTGCGCGAATGACAGCCCGTGCATGGAGATGGGCCTAACCGCGAAGTTGGGCTAACGCCTGATACCGTTCCACGGCAATCGTGGCGGAGGGATCCCGGGCGTGCAGGGGGATGCCACCCGACCCCCTTGCGCTCGAGGGGCAGGCGGCGACGCATCGTCAGCACCCCCTGTCGCTCGGTTGACTGGGTAGCCGCCTTCGCGGGAATGACGCCGTCACCCGTGGGCAGCGACAATTTTGCGAGGCGCTGTTGGGAGGGTTCGAGCGCACTCATTTCGGTGGGGTGTTGCGCCAGGGGGCGATGGCGAGCGCGTGGCCGTCGAAGCCCTCGTAGGTGGCGAGCGTGTGGGCGGCCTCGGCCAGGGGCGGATAGCCGACCTCGGAGACGTGCACCAGGGAGGTGCGCTTCATATAGTCGTAGACCGACAGCGGCGAGGCGGTGCGCGCTGCCCCAGCGGTGGGCAGCACGGCGTTGGGGCCGAGCACGAAGTTGCCGAGGCAGATGGCGGCGTGCTCGCCCAAGAGAATCTCGCCGGCATTGACCAGGCGTTCCACGTAGGAGAACGGATCGGCCGAGTGCACCTGCAGGTGTTCGGCTGCATACTCGTTGGTGAAGGCGATGGCTTCGTCCATGTCGCGGGCCAGCACGACACCGCCGCGGTGGCCCGTCAGCACCGTGCGCGAGAACTGGCGCCGGCCCTCCGACTGGCGCTCCCAGATCTTCGGGACATAGCCGTCGACGAGGTCGGCGATCCGGGCGTCGGCCGTGACCAGGAAAGCGGAGGAATCGGGGCCGTGCTCGGACTCGTTGATGAGATCGAGCGCGGCCTTCCAGGGGTTGGCGGTACTGTCGGCCAGCACGATGGCCTCCGACGGACCGGCCGGCGGGCCGGGATCGATCTGACGCGACACCAGCTCTTTGGCTGCCACCACCCAGGGGCTGCCGGGGCCAACGATCTTGTCGCATTTGGGGACGGTGGCGGTGCCGTAGGCCACGGCCGCCACGGCCTGCGCGCCACCCGCCTTGTAGACCTCGCTCACGCCCACGGCGCGGGCGCAGAACAGGGTGGCGTCGTCCACGCAGCCGTCGGGACCGGGCGGCGTGATGAGGACGATGCGCGGCACCTTGGCCACCACCGCGGGGATGAGCGTCATCAGGCAGACCGAGGGGAATGAGCCCTTGCCGCGCGGCACGTAGCAGGCGACGCTGGGGATCGGAGCCCAGCGCTCCCCCGCCAGCACGCCGGCCGCAACCGGCGTCAGCATGATGGGCTTGGGCAGCTGCGTCTGGTGATAGCGCAGGATATTGTCGCGCGCGTAGAAGATGGCCTTGGCGAGCTCGGACGGCACGGCAGCGCAGCCCCGCTCCATCTCCTCCGCGGCCACGCGGATGCCGTCGGCCGGCACGCGCGCACCGTCGAACTGGGCGGCAAACTCGCTCAAGGCGGCATCGCCGCGCTCGCGCACCGCCTCGATGATGGGCCGTACCTTGTCGAGGTAGGCGCCGAGGTCGGCCTCGGCCCGCAGGATGAGCCGCGAGCGGGCTTCGAGCGTCATCTCGGCGAGGACGAAACGGGAGATGTTGGTGGTCACGATGTCTACCCTCACGCGATTTTTGGCCCTCTCGCGATTTTTGCCCCTCCTCGCGATTTTTGGCCCCCTCGCGATTTTTGGCCTGACGCGGCGCGGCCGTGTGCTGGTATCAGAGCCATCCCCTTAGGCCCGCGGCCTCGATCTCGCAAGAGACCGGCCGGAGCCGGGCCCGAGCGGTTTGCACGCGCCGCATCCCAACTTGGAGCCGCCCCTCGTGACACCGACGCCCAACATCAGCCTGGACGACCGGCTGTTCCTGCCGCCGGACACGCGCGCCATCTTGTGGGACCTGGACGGCACGCTGGTCGACTCCTTCCGGTTCGATCTTGCGGTGTGCGCCGGCATCCTGTCGGCCCACGCTGGGCGTACCATTCATATTCCAGAGGCCCTGATGCGCGAAGGCTTCGCCCTGAGCGGCAGCGATTTCTGGGCCTTCCTGTTCAACTCGCTCCACGTTGAGGCCCCCACCGGTGCCCTGGAGGCCGCCCACGCCGACTGGCTGGCGCAGCGCCTTCGGCAGGCGTTTCCGCTCAACGAGGGTGTGCGCGAGGTGCTGGAGGCGGCGCGCTCGGCGAACCTGCGCCAAGCGGTCGTGTCCAACAACCCTGAGGACGAGTTGGTCAAGATCCTCGACAACTGCGGGCTCCTGGACCGCTTCGAGGTGGTGGCCGGCAACGACGGCTCTGGCCGCGCCAAGAAGCCGGCGCCTGACAGCCACCTTTACGCGGCCCGCGCTCTCGGCGTCGACCCGGCCAGGTGTGCGGCGGTCGAGGATTCCCTCCTCGGCCTCCAGGCCGCCCGCGCGTGTGGCGCCTACGTCGTCGCCGTCGCCAGCGGGGCCGAGCCGTTCGAGACCCTAGAGGCCAGCGGCCTGGCCGACGCCTGCTACCCGTGCTTTGGGCGCCGGGCGCCTGAAAATGGGTACAATCTCCGCTGACGCCCTATTGCAGCTTGCGCGCCCTTCTCCCGTTGCCAGCACAACGACCGAATGAACATGTGCTAGCAACCAGAGAGCCGACACGCTCGGCACCCTATCCCCAAATGAGGCCGCGCGCCGAAGTTAACGCTTCCTTTACCTTCAGACTTGTGCTACCAACTCCATCTACAAGGTGCTAGCGAAAGGTGCTAGCACGAGCGCAAGGACCGCGCCATGAGAGTGTGGAGTATCATCAGCCAGAAGGGCGGGAGCGGGAAGACCACGCTCGCCCTGCACTTGGCGATCGCCGCCGCAGAGGAGCTGAAGGTCCTGGTGATCGATCTCGATCCCCAGCAGTCGGCCGAGCGCTGGCACGCCATCCGGCAGCGTGCGACGGGCAGCAAGGATGATCCCAGCATCGCCGCCGGGCCCTACACCAAGCTTCCCGAGATGATCAGGGTGGCCAAGAAGCTCGGCGCCGAATTGGTGCTGATCGACACGCCGCCAAAGCTCGACAAGGCCATCACCGCGGCGCTCACTCCGGCAACCTTGGGAATCATCCCCGTGAAGTCCTCAATCCTTGATCTGCAAGCGCTCGAGGACTGCGTGCGGGTGGTGGAATTCGCCAAGGCGAAGGCCAAGAGCGTGGTGGTCATGAATGCCGTGCCCACGGGGCGCAACAAGGATGCCTCGATCAAGGAAGTGGCGCGCTATGCCGGCCGTCACGAACTCGAGGTGATGCCCGAGCGCCTGAGCGAGCTGTCGGTCTATGCCCAGGGGCTCAGGAGCGGACGCGGCGTTACGGAGACGGATAGGAATGGCACGTCGGCCAAAGAAATCACCGCCCTCCTCGAAGCGCTCTGG
This sequence comes from Hyphomicrobiaceae bacterium, assembly GCA_017353825.1. Lineage (GTDB taxonomy): Bacteria > Pseudomonadota > Alphaproteobacteria > Rhizobiales > Hyphomicrobiaceae > AWTP1-13. The sequence continues at coordinate 12,872 of JAFMSC010000062.1, forward strand.
GCGCGCGACAGCGAAGGCACGGAAGGCTGACGTGGACCTCGAGAACATCTCGCTGACCGACGCGATCAAGGCGGTAGCCACCGGCCACGTGCGCGCCCGCAACGAGGCCGCCGCATCGCCGCCCGAACCGTCGATGACGCAGGCCTTGAAGGATGTGGCGAGCCGCAAGCGCAACCCGCCGACCACGCGGGCGGGGCGCAAGGGCATCGTCATCTACGTGGACCAGGACGTGGCCGCCGCCGTGCGCCGCCTGGCGGCGGAGCTCAACACGACGGTGCAGGCGCTTGGCACCACCGCCTTCGACCTGCTGCTCGAGAAGTTCGGAGAGCCGCGGCCGGGATAAGCAAGCCGGTTAGGTGCTCGGGGTTAGGGGTCGGACCACCTGCCCCCGGCTGACAGAATCGCCAAGGTTGGTCGTGAGGGGTTCACCACTCTGATGGGGAGGGAGCCATGGGGAGTTCCACGTCGCTCACAGACGCGGTGAAGGCCGCCGCGACGCAC
>JAFMSC010000063.1:0-2672 GCA_017353825.1 Hyphomicrobiaceae bacterium
ACTACGTGGTGGAAGGCGACCTGCGCCGCAACGTGGCTATGAACATCAAACGGCTGATGGACTTGGGCTGCTACCGCGGCCTGCGCCATCGGCGCGGCCTGCCAGTAAGGGGCCAGCGCACCCATACCAACGCGCGCACCCGCAAGGGCAAGGCGAAGCCGATCGCCGGCAAGAAGAAGGCGACCTGATAGGGTCGCTGCCTTCGGGCGCGATGAAGAATGAAGGTCCTCCCGCGCTCGCGGCGCGGAGGTCCGAAACTCGCGGAGTCGACCTGAGATGGCCAAAGAGCAGCAGCAAGCCCCCCGCGCCAAGCCCCGTCGGCGCGAGCGCAAGAACATCACCTCCGGCATCGCGCACGTCAGCGCGAGCTTCAACAACACCATGATCACCATCACCGACGCGCAGGGCAACACCATTGCCTGGTCTTCGTCGGGCTCCATGGGTTTTAAGGGGTCGCGCAAGTCCACCCCATATGCGGCGCAGATGGCCGCGGAGGACGCCGGCAAGAAGGCGATGGAGCACGGCATGAAGGTGCTCGAGGTGGAAGTCATGGGCCCGGGCTCGGGGCGCGAGTCGGCGCTGCGCGCACTGCAGAGCGTGGGCTTTCAGATCACCCAAATCAGGGACGTGACGGCCATACCTCACAACGGTTGCCGTCCTCGCAAGCGCCGCCGGGTGTGAGCGGCCTGAGCTTTTTCTTTCACAGCAAGAGCGGAGGAGCGGCCCGGACCCCAACCGAGCAGCGCTCCGACCCAGCAAGACATGAGGCTTAACGTGGCGAACGTACTGCACAAGAACTGGCAAGACCTGATCCGGCCAAACAAGCTGCAAGTCGAGGCCGGCCGGCAGAAGGATAGGACTGCAACCATCGTGGCCGAGCCGCTCGAGCGCGGCTTCGGCATGACCCTCGGCAACGCGCTCAGGCGCGTGCTCCTCTCCTCGCTCCAGGGCGCGGCCATCACCAGCGTCCACATCGATGGGGTGCTGCACGAGTTCAGCTCGATCCCCGGCGTGCGCGAGGACGTGACCAATATCATCCTCAACATCAAGGAGATCGCGTTGAGGCTCCACTCCGAGGGCATCAAGCGCATGGTGCTCAAGAAGGAGGGGCAGGGGCAGGTCAAGGCCTCCGATATCGAGGCCAGCTCTGAGGTTGAGATCCTCAACCCCGACCACGTCATCTGCACGTTAGACCAGGGCGCCTCCATTCGCATGGAATTCACCGCCGCCATGGGCAAGGGCTACGTGCCGGCGGAGCGCAACCGCCCCGACGATGCGCCCATCGGCCTGATCCCGGTGGACAGCCTCTACAGTCCGGTTAAGAAGGTCTCCTACAAGGTCGAGAACACCCGCGAGGGCCAGATCCTCGATTACGACAAGCTCACGATGACGGTGGAGACCGACGGCTCGGTGACGGCCGAGGACGCGGTCGCGCTGGCCGCCCGCATCCTGCAGGACCAGCTCGCCGTATTCGTCAACTTCGAGGAGCCGACCAAGCAGGTGGAGGCCGCGGAGCCGCACCCGCTGCCGTTCAACGCCGCGCTTCTGAAGAAGGTGGACGAGCTGGAGCTGTCGGTGCGCTCGGCCAACTGCCTGAAGAACGACAACATCGTCTACATCGGCGACCTGATCCAGAAGAGCGAGGCCGAGATGCTGCGCACACCCAACTTCGGCCGCAAGTCGCTCAACGAGATCAAGGAGGTCCTGGCCAGTATGGGGCTGCACCTGCAGATGGAGGTGCCGAACTGGCCGCCCGAGAACATCGAGGAGCTGGCCAAGCGGTACGAGGACCAATACTGAGGAAGGTCCATGCCCACTTCGGGCATGGGAAGAGGGGGAGAGACCAACGCGAGGCCAAAGAACCTCGCCGCCGACAACGAAAGGGTAAGCCATGCAACACCGCAAGCTGGGCCGGCGCTTCAGCCGTGCCCCGGGCCACCGCCAGGCCATGTTCTCGAACATGGCGGCCTCGCTGATCCGCCACGAGCAAATCCTCACCACGCTGCCCAAGGCCAAGGACCTCAAGCGCGTGATGGACAAGTACATCACGCTGGCCAAGCGCGGCGACCTCAATTCCCGCCGCATCGCCACCTCGCGGATGCGCGACGAGGCGATGGTGAAGAAGCTCTTTGACACGCTGGGCCCGCGCTACAAGGACCGAGCTGGCGGCTACACACGCGTGATCAAGGCCGGCTACCGCTATGGCGACTCCGCACCCGTCGCCGTGATCGAGCTCGTCGACCGCGACGAGACGGTCAAGGGCAAGGAGGACAAGGAACGCACCGAGGCCATGAAGGAACAGGAGGCGGGCGGCCAGGCGTAGGGCTGATCAGTTCGCACCAACGCCGGTCATCACCGTTGTGGATCGCACAGCGGTCAATGCTTACGAGCTTCGCCTTAATCCGCCCTACGTTGCGCTCACGCCGGGAGCTGCGCCGAGGGCGTGGAGCGCGAGATGGCTAGCTCCTCCTCCGTCATATCGGCCGGCACATTGGCGAACAGCGGTGTCGAGAGGTAGCGCTCTCCGGTGTCGGGCAGCATGGCGAGGATGTTGGCCCCCCGCGGCGCCTCTGCGGCGATGCGCAGCGCTCCAGCGAACGTGCCGCCGGAGGAGATGCCCACGAAGATGCCCTCTTTGGTGGCCAGCTCCTGGCTCATGCGGATCGCTTCCG
>JAFMSC010000063.1:2682-13339 GCA_017353825.1 Hyphomicrobiaceae bacterium
CGGCACGAGCCGGTGGATGAGCTTCATGGTCACCGCGTCGTCGGTGATCTTGGGGATGAAGTCGGGCGTCCAGCCCTGCATTGGATGCGCCTTGAAGGCGGGATGGGCGGCGGCCGGCGAGCCGTCGGGGTTGCGGGCCTGCGCCACACCGCTCGCCAGGAGCTGCGCGTCCTCGGGCTCGCACACGATGATCTTGGTATCCGGCCTCTCCTTGGCCAGCACGCGCGCCACGCCCTTGAGCGTGCCGCCGGTGCCGTAACCGGTGACCCAGTAGTCGAGCCGCTCACCTTTGAAGTCCTCGATGATCTCGCGCGCCGTGGTGCGCGAGTGGAAGTCCGGATTGGCCTCGTTCTCGAACTGCCGCGTCAGGAACCAGCCGTGCGTCTTCGCCAGCTCGACAGCCTTCACCACCATGCCGAAGCCGCGCTGCGCCTGCGGCGTTAGCACCACCTTGGCACCCAGGAAGCGCATGAGTTTCCGGCGCTCGACACTGAACTGCTCGGCCATGGTCACAACCAGGGGATAGCCCCTCTGCGCGCACACCATGGCAAGCCCGATGCCGGTGTTGCCGCTGGTCGCCTCAATGACCGTCTGCCCTGGCTTCAGCTCGCCCGCCTCCTCCGCCGCCTCGATGACGCCCAGCGCCAGCCGATCCTTGACCGAGCCCAGTGGGTTGAACGCCTCCACCTTGACGTACAAGTTCACGCCCTGAGGCGCCAATCTGTTGATTCGGACCACCGGTGTGTTGCCCACCGTGCCCAGGATGTTCTCGAAGCGCGCCACGCTGGCCTCCTTTGCAATCGATCGAGAAGGAACATCCCAAGCATTGGCCGGTGCGCGCTGCGGTGTCAAATGCACGCCGGCGGTGCTGGCGCACGCCAAAGCGCGCCGGCATCGCCGGACGAGCCTCCTGCTTGTGGAGAGGTGGAACGGCCCATGCGCCCCCGCTCCGGGCAATGTGACCGGCCGCGGCACGCTCGCGCGTTCGCGCCGGCATAAACCCGTAGAAACCCCGATAGCCGCCGCCCTACCGACTGGCACACGCTTGGCATGGTTTCCGGAACCTCAACAGCCAGACTCGATCGACAAGTTGCCATGAGCTTCGCACGTACAAGGAACACGACACGCGCGTCGCACGCGACGCGCAAGCGGGTCGTCTTGCGCCGGCTCCCGGCCGATGTCACCGCGGCCATTGCGATCAGCTGCCTGTCGGCACTCGCGGGCCTCGCCGAGGAGGCGCCGGCCGACACCATCGCTGCGCATATCCGCACCCAGGGCTACACCTGCAGCGCGCCCGTAACGGCCGCGCGCGATCGGGCGGCGTCCAGGCCCAATGGGATGGTCTGGCTCTTGCAATGCGCTCATGCGCGCTACCGCGTGCAACTCGTGCCCGACATGCCCGCAAAGGTCACCCAGCTCGAGTGAGCGCTGGGGAGACGGAGCCGCCGTTGGGTCGCGGCGGGCCTGCAGCACCGGGGCAGGTCCGTCCGGACTGACGGCGGCTTTCGACCGCAAGCCCGCCAGGCAGGCTTGCCGGCGATCACCACTTCGCCCCTGCACGTTGCCTCGGACCATCGCCTGGGCTTCAGGGCCAGCGCCTCGTCCCAAGTCTCGATATCGGGATGCGTGCTGAACACCGCCCCCGTGTGGGCGGACGATCATGAGCGGCTGCCAGCGTGAGCGCATGCTGGATGCGAGCGAGCCGCCGACCGGCGCCGCGTGGCCTCCCAGCCGGCAACCGTCACGGCGCCCACCTCGGCGCGTTGTTGGCGCCTGGAATGCGCCGCCGCCAGCAGCTTGTCGAGCGCGTGTTTCCCCCCGTTTGCGGGGGCGGCGCGGCGCTACCGGGAAGCCCTCATTTCGTAGGCGATGGGCAGTAGCCTGTTTGGCGGCGAATAGCGGCCGGGGTTGGCGATTGCGAGCGCGACTGCCGCCTTGCGGGACCGGTCCAAGGGCCGCGAGGGAGGAGTTACGGCCAAAATCCCGCTTGCAACCGCCGAAATCATGCATATTTCCGCAAAACAGGCTGGTTTTACGCGTTCCACCTATGCTAGGCGCTGCAATCATCGTTCCTGAGGGAGACTGCCTATGGCCGCAAACTCGACCGCAACCGCAGCCGCGAAGGTGGAGACCGTCACCTTGCGCCAGCTCGCCGACACCTTGTCCGACAACCACGAGCTGCCCAAAAAGCAGGTGCTGAGCATGCTCGAAGACATGGTCGGCGCCATCACCAAGCACCTGAAGCGCGGCGCCCGCATCCGCATCGGCGGGCTCGGCATCCTGCAGGTACGCAAACGCCCGGCGCGCATGGGCCGCAACCCGGCCACCGGCGAGCCCATCAAGATCAAGGCCAGCAAGAAGGTCGCCTTCCGCGCCGCCAAGGAGCTGAAGGAGTCCGTCTGAACGTGCGGCTGTAGCCGCAGTTTTTGACCGGCGCATGCCCCGACTGTATTGCGGCGAGCTGCGCTCGGCGATCTCTTTGCCACCCGCACCATCGGTCGCACTCGGACGCAGCGATGCGGCTGAGCCGGGGCGTTGGCAATCGTGTGTAGCGAGCGGCGGGGCGCATGCCCAAGTCATTCACGTCATGTCATGCACGTCATGTCAAGCACGTGATCTCCAGCACGTCATGCCCCCGCCGCCAACCCAGCAAGCTCGCGCCTGGAGCCGCGGAAGGCGTTGAGGTCCACTGGCCCTTCGATCCCGTCGCGTCGGCCGCAGCTGTGGTACTGCCAGATCAGCCACTGGCCGGTGCGGAACCATGGCGGCAAGACGATGCTGCGAGTCCAGAAGGTCTCGCCCGTGAAGTGACCCCACAGGTAGGTCGCATCGAACACAAAGTCCGTGTAGAGGATCGGGCGGCGGCGGTAGCGGTCCTGGAGCATGGCCAACAACGTGGCGATCTCCTCGACCAGATTGGCGAGCTGGGAACCGGAACGGCACGGTCCCAAGTGCTCAAGGTCGACGACCGGCGGCAGCACGCCCGTCTCGGGCGGCACCGCGGCCATGAAGTTCTTGGCCTGTTCGGCGCCGCTTCGGCACTGGGTGAAGAAGTGATAGGCGCCGCGCAGCAATCCTGCCTGCCTTGCGCCGTCCCAGTTGGTCTGGAAGCGCCGGTCGCGGAAGTCTCCGCCCTCGGTGGCCTTGATATAGGCGAAGGAGATATCGGTGCGAGCGAGCGTGGGCCAATCAATATCGCCCTGATGATTGGAAACATCCACGCCGATCACATCGTACCAGAGCCGCGCCACATCGAGGCGTGGATACGCGAGGGCGGCGAGCCCGGCACCGCTGGCGAGCGCGCCGAGCCCGAACAGCACGGCGCGGCGGTGGTGAGCGCCTCCATGAATAGGCATGGTCACAGACTTACCCGTTCCAACCGCTGGCGACAAGCCGCCCCGAACATCGCCGGTGCAATCGTGTGGCCCGCAGCGTACCGATTGGGCGGCTCTACGGCTCAATTGCCATATAAACCTTGTACGCATCCTCGCCCGTGACGTGGAACCCTTGGCGCGCGTAGAGCGACCGAGCCGGATTGCCCTTCACGACACCCAGTGTGACCACCTTTTGGCTGCGCCTCGCGCGCTCGATGAGCTCGCGCAACAGTCTCGTCCCAATGCCACGACGCTGGTGCGTTGGGTGGACGAAGAACTGCTTGAGGAAGAGTTCGGCTTCCCTTTCGGCGATCTGCATCCAGCCGATGTCCGTACCGTCGAGCACGATCATGTTCACCTCGCTGGCGAGGAAGCGCGCGTCGAAGTCGGCGCTCTGCCGCGCCTCGTCCCACACGAAGCCGGCGCGCTGCGACACCTCGCGCATGTTGTCGAGATAGAGCGCGCGCGCGAACGGTACGTCGTCGCCTGTGGCAGGACGCAGGCTGAGGCGCATGGTTGTCCTCAAACCATAGGGGCAACCCCATCGGTTGCATCCTACCTCGTTTCGCGGCGCTGGTCTTGGAGCCGTCGCGCGACGCCGCGAGATCACCCCGGGGTTGGTTGCGCTCGACATCTTGCTTGATCACCGATACCGGCTCGCCGCAGCGCTTGCCAAGATCGGCTAAGGCCGCGGGCAAAGGCGGCGCTCTCTAGGTGAGCTAGCCCCGCAAGGCACCCTGAAAGCGTCCATCAGAGCCGCGGAGTGGCTTGATGGCGATCGTTCATGGCTTCCTCAGCTTGGCCCAATGCTCCAGCCGCTTCTTGATCTCGGCCTCGAAGCCGCGGCCGGGCGGATCGTAGAACTGCCGGCGCGGCATGCCCTCGGGGAGATAGTTCTGTCCCGAGAAGGCTTCCGGTGTGGCGTGGTCGTAGGCGTAGCCCGCGCCGTAGCCCTCCTCGCGCATGAGCCTAGTGGGAGCGTTGAGGATGTGCTTGGGCGGGGCCAGGCTGCCGCCCTCCTTTGCGGCGCGCATGGCCTTGCCGAAGGCCGCATAGGCGGCATTCGACTTGGGCGCCGTCGCGAGGTACAGCACGGCCTCGGCCAGCGCCAGCTCGCCCTCGGGGCTGCCCAGGAAGTCGAACACGTCCTTGGCGGCCAGCGCCTGCACCACCGCGTGCGGGTCGGCAAGGCCGATGTCCTCGATCGCCATCCGCACCAGCCGGCGCGCGATGTAGAGCCGGTCCTCGCCGCCGTCGAGCATGCGCGCGAGCCAGTAGAGCGCCGCGTCGGGATCCGACCCGCGCACCGACTTGTGCAGTGCGCTAATCAGGTTGTAGTGCCCATCGCGCGACTTATCGTAGAGCGGCGCCCGCCGCTGTACCAGCCCGGTAAAGGCCTCGCGGCCGATGGGCGGCACGCCCGCCGCCACCGCCCCAAACACCTCCTCAGAGATGTTGAGCACCGTGCGTCCGTCGCCGTCCGCCATGGCGATGAGCGCGCCCCTAGCGTCAGCGTCGAGGGGCACGGCCCGTCCCTCAGCGGCCTCGGCGCGGGCCAACAGCCTCTCCAGCGCCGCCTGATCGAGGCGCCGGAACGTCAGCACCACGGCGCGCGAGAGGAGCGCGCTGTTAAGCTCGAACGACGGGTTCTCGGTGGTGGCGCCCACCAGCGTGATGGTACCATCCTCCATGTAGGGCAAGAAGGCGTCCTGCTGGGCCCGGTTGAAGCGGTGGATCTCATCAATGAACAGCAGCGTGCCCTTGCCGGTCTGGCGCCGGGCCTTGGCGCGGTCGAACACCTTGCGCAGGTCCTGAACGCCCGAGAAGATTGCCGAGAGCTGTTCGAACGCCAGGCTTGTGGCATCGGCCAGCAGGCGCGCCACCGTCGTCTTGCCAGAGCCCGGCGGCCCCCACAGGATCATGCTCTGGACGCGCCCACTCCTGAGCATGCGCGTGAGGGTGCCGTCAGGGCCCACCAGGTGGTCCTGGCCCAGCACCTCCCTGAGCGTCTTGGGCCGCAGCCGGTCGGCGAGGGGACGCGGCGCCTCCGCCTCCATTCCCGCGGCCTGGAACAGGTTGGTCATGTTGGTCATGGCCCATCATAGCCGGCGTGTCCGCCGAAGGCGAACGCGCCCCGCCCTCCGCTGCGGTTCCAGTGGAAAAGCCGCGCAACGCTCCAATGTGGGTGCAAGACCGCCCGTGTGGGCGTCTGTGCACACCGTCCCGCGCCTTGCCACCAATTTGCTCCAAAGTGCTCTACGTTGAACCGGGATCGTTGGCGGCGTCCGCCTGTCTCGTGCGGTCGGCCGCCGCGCTCCCGCACAAATTCATCAACTCTTGGGGAGGACCCATATGCACACACGCGTCAGGCTCGCAGCCGCGCTGGCCGCCGCAGTTTTGGCGCTCCCGGCGCTCGCCCAGGCACAGGGCGCCGGCACCTTGGAGAAGCTCTCCGACTTCAAGGTCACCGGCGCCTCGCCGGACGTGCCGACCGTCCCGCAGACCGGGCCGAAGGCGGACGCCATCAACAAGGTGTTGACCAAGATCAAGCTGCCCGAAGGCTTCAAGATCAGGCTCTACGCCATCGTTCCCGACGCGCGCCACATGGCCATCGGGCCCCAGGGCGTGGTGCTGTTCGTCGGCACCCGCAAGAGCAAGGTCTATGCCGTCACCGACCGCGACAAGGACCGGGTCGCCGACGAGGTCAAGGTGTTCGGCTCATCCCTCAGGATGGCGATCCCCAACGGCCTGTGCTTCTCCAAGGACGGCTTCCTCTATATCGCCGAGCAGAACCGCGTGCTGGAATATCCCGCCGCCGAGTTCTTCTACGAGAGCGCGGACGTGGCCGCCTTCAACGTGGTCAAGCAGGGCGAGCTGATCCCGCCCACAGAGGAGAGCTACAACCACACCGCCCGCGTGTGCCGGATCGGGCCCGACAACAAGCTCTACATCACGCTGGGCCAGCCCTACAACGTGCCCGCCCAGGGAAAGCTTGACCTCTACAACAAGGTTGGCATGGGCGGCATCATCCGCATGGACCGCGACGGCAAGAACCGCGAGGTGTTCGCGTACGGCGTGCGCAACTCGGTGGGCATGGACTTCAACCCCAGCGACGGCACGCTGTGGTTCACCGACAACCAAGTGGACGGCATGGGCGACGACATTCCGCCCGGCGAGCTCAACCGGGCCACCAAGGCCGGCCAGAACTTCGGCTTCCCCTGGTTCGGCGGCGGCAAGGTGCGCACCGAGGACTACAAGGCGGAAACCCCGCCGGCCGATGTGGTCTACCCGGAGGTGGAGATGGCGGCGCACGCCGCCGACCTCGGCATGAAGTTCTATACGGGCACCCAGTTCCCTGCGAAATACCGCGGCGGTATCTTCTCCGCCCAGCACGGCTCCTGGAACCGTACCAAGCCGGTGGGCGCCCGGGTGATGTTTACGAGCCTCAAGGAGGACGGCACCGCCGACAAGACGGAGACCTTCGCCGAGGGCTGGCTCACGCCGAGCGGCGAATATCTCGGCCGACCGGTGGACATAGGGCAGCTGGCAGACGGCTCGCTCCTGGTCTCGGACGACCTCGTAGGTGCCATCTACCGCATCTCTTATGGCGATTAGCCGAAGACGCAGCGCTCTCCCCGGCCCCGGGGTGAGCGCCCGCACCGCGGCGCTGCGCGGCCCCGCAGCAGCCGCCCTCGGCGCGGCCATGATGATCGCCGCAGCGGACGATCCGGCGGCTCACGATGCGGCTACCGGCCGCCAGAAGGCGCTGCAATGCCAAGCCTGCCATGGGCTCGACGGTCTCGCCAAGATCCCCGGCGCCCCGCACCTTGCCGGCCAGGTCCAGGAATACCTCGTGGCCGCCATGCGCGACTATCGCAGCGGCGCGCGCAAGAATGATATGATGACGGTCGTCATGCGCCAACTCACCGATGACGACATCGCGGACCTGGCCGCCTACTACGCCAACCTCGATCCCAAGACGAAGCGCGAGCAATAGGCCTCGTTCATCACGAGGCCGAGGGGACTGCGGCCGTCGCAAAGTCGAGATCAATCGCGTGGCCCGCAAGAGGGCAACTTCCGTCTAGGGGTCGTCTGCGCGCTGGGCTCGGGCTTCCAGCTGCGGCTGAGGCCCATCGTGGAGGCGATAGGCGCAGGCAATGTGGTCCCGGATGGACGCGCGGCGGACCTTGCCGATGCCGTTGCGCGGCAGCGCCTCCACGGCGATGAAGGCGCGCGGGCGTTTGTATCCCGTGAGGTCGCGCGCTGCTGCCTCGATGCGCTCGCGCCATCCCGGTTGGGGGCTCTCGACCGCGGCAACGATCACCTGCCCCCAGTATTCGGAGGCAATGCCCAGCACGGCGACGGTGCTCGGAGCCACGGCGGGCGCCAGCGCGCGCTCCACCTCCTCCGGCGTGACCTTGTATCCGCCGGTCTTGATCACCTCGGCGATGCGCCCGGTGAGGTGCAGCCGCCCCATGCTGTCGACATAGCCCAGATCGCCCGTGTCGTGGAATCCGTCCGCGGCCAGCGGCTCGAACCTCTCGCCCCGCAGGTAGCCGCGCATCATGTGGCGCGCCCGGATCAGCACCTCGCCCTCTTCGCCGATGCCCGCCGTGCTGCCGTTTTCGGTCCGCACCACGATCTCTACGCCCGGTGCGGCCCATCCCACGCACGCGTCCGCACCCGCGCCCCTCTCGCAGTACCAAGCCTCCGTTTCAGCAGGGGCAAGGACTGTGATCGGATTGAATACCTCGCTCTTGCCATAGGTCACGCGCACGATGGGGCCGAAGACGCGGCGCGCGCGCTGGTACAGCGTCGGTGTCAGCACCGCGGTTCCGCAGAAGATCGTCTTCAGGCCTGGAAGCGCCCGGTCGCCGGCGGCGTCCACGAGCTTTGCCAGCACCGTCGGCGGCGCGAACACCTCGTCCACCTCGCCGCGCGCGATCATCGGCAGGGCGATGCCGGGATCGACGCCGTCGAGCAGCGTCACGGTCGCGCCGCCCCCGTGATAGGCCATCGTCATCAGTGATGCGCCGTGCGCAAACGGCGTCATGAGCAGCAGCCGGCTGTCGCGGCCTGGCGCATGGGGAAGGCTCGACCGCAGCAGCAGGTTGGCGATCCACCGGCCTTCGTGGTCGTGATAGGCCCCCTTTGGAAGTCCAGTCGTGCCGGAGGTGAAGACCACGCGCGCCAGCGCGCCGGCCGGCAAGGGTGGAAAGGACGCGGGGGTAACCTCCGCCTCGCCCACGTCCTCCGTCAACACGACCTCGAGCCCGAGCTCTTGAAACGGCGCAGCGAGGCCGCGGGTGGTTAGGAGAAGGCGAGCCTTGGCGATGCGAAGGCAGGTCCGGATATCCGCCCCACCAAGCGCCGGGTTGATGGGCACCTCGGCGCCGCCGGCCAGCAGCACGCCATAGTGCGCCCACACCGCCGGGATGCCGTTGCTGAACAAGGTCGCGACCGGCTCGCCGGTCTCGATGCTGGCGGCGCGCAGCCCTTCAGCCAGGGCCGCCGCCTTCCGGAACATCGTGCGGTACGTGATCTCGCCCGAGCCATCACGCACCGCGATGCGCTCTGCGTATCGGCCGGCTACGGACCCAAGCTCTGAGCCCCAGGGAATGGAGTCCAAACCGCCGCCCCCGATCTTGTTGAAACGTTTCATTGACTCGCACGGTTAGGCCATCCTAGGATGGTTTTCAACAGAACAACATGCACTCGGGGAGGACCGCGGAAGGGCACGGCGAGAGGCCAGCGAATCGCCACGCCATCTGGTCTTCCAGGACCGCGCGCAGGCCACCTCGGTGTTTTTGGGGCCCTGGCGGGCAGCGGCTTTGCCGCCGGATCGGGCCGCCTCGCGGATATGGATTTCAATGCGCTCGAGAAGGACGCGGCGCTCGCCATCGGCACCGTGCTCGATGGCCTTGCGCAGTCCTCATCGATGGGAGAGGTGGAATGGACCTTGGCTTGGCCGGAAAGACGGCGCTCGTCACGGGGGGCAGCAAGGGCATTGGCCTCGAGACTGCGCGCGCTCTCGCGCGCGAGGGCGTGCGCGTGTTGATCTGCGCGCGACGCGAGACGGCGCTCGCGGAGGCCGCGGATGACATCCGCAGGACGACCGAGAACAAGGTCGTCACGCATTCTCTCGATGTGACCGACGTCAAGGCCATCGAGGCTCTGGTGAACGTGATCGAACAGAAGCTCGGCGACATCGACTTGCTCGTGAACAACGCCGGCACCGGCACCTACAAGCCGTTCCTGGAGGTGACCGACGAGGAGCTGCTTTACGGCATGGCGATCAATTTCTTCGCCCAGTTCCGCATCTGCCAGCGGGTCATCCCGATGATGCTCAAGAAGGGTGGCGGCCGCATCGTCAACGTGTCGGGCGAGACCGGCATCATGGTGCTGAACCCGCCCTTTCTCTCCTCCTGCACCGGTCCGGCGAAATCCGCTGAGATCCGGCTGTCGCGAGTCCTCGCCAACGAGTTCGCGCCGCACAACATCCGCGTCAACTGCGTGGTTCCTGGCTTCGTCAACACACCCGAGCGCTTCGCCAAATGGGAGCGCGAACTCGCCAAGCGCCAGCTTCAAAGCGACGAGGCCGAGCACACGCGCGAGCAGTGGTCCCTCAACCAGGCCTCGCGCAACACGCGCTGGGCAACGCCCCAGGAGATTGCCAACCTCATCGTGTTCGCGCTCTCGGACGCGGCGAGCTATGTCAACGGCGCCGTGTTGGTGGCCGACAACGCCTTGGAGAAGTCGTAAGGCGCGATGAAACGGTCCCTTGACGCGACCCGGCCGCCGATCAGCGTGTCCAGCATGGCCCAGACGCCAGACGCCCGCATGCCTCAGAAGCCGCTCGCCGGGCTGACGGTCATCGAGCTCGGCCACAGCGTGGCGGCGCCCTATGCCGGCCTAATCCTGGCCGAGCTCGGCGCGCGCGTCATCAAGGTCGAGAACCCCAACGGCGGCGATTACGCGCGTGGCTGGGGCCCGCCGTTCTGGCAGGGCGTCGCCACGTCCTACCTATGCCTCAACCGGGGCAAGGAGGGGATCGCGGTCGATTTCACGCGCGCCGACCACGCGCGGGCCTTGCGCACGCTGATCGTCAATGCGGCCGACGCCGTCATCCAGAACCTCCGTCCCGGCATCCTGGAGCGGTTCGACTTGACGCGCGAGGCGCTGCAGACCGAGAAGCCGGGCCTCATCTGGTGCGATATCGGCGCATTCGGCCCCCGCGGGCCCCTAGCCCAGAAGCCGGGCTACGACCCGCTCGCCCAGGCCGC
>JAFMSC010000367.1 GCA_017353825.1 Hyphomicrobiaceae bacterium
CCGCTACGTCGGCAGTCGGAAACTCCGATCCCCCGCGCGACCGCCGGTTTGGGTTGCGGCATCGCGGACCACGCAGGCTGGCGGGCCTGACCTCGTCGCCCCATCTTCGGCGGCAGGCCGCCAGCACCTATTGGGCGAACGCCGACGCCGCGGTGTCGGACGACTTCTTGGTGGCGCGCTCGCGGTCGTGCACAGCCTCCTGCAACTGGCTGAGGCGGCTGCGCGCGATCATCTCGGCGTGGCGGTAGCACTGGGCCTCATAGTCGAGCTTGCGCAGCCGCGCCGCCTCGTCCGATGCAGCCGGGGACGCATCCGCGGACCCGTTCTTCACGCGCCCGATGGCCTCGCTCCTGGGCTCGCATTTGGGCGCGGGCAGCGGGTTGAGCAGAGCCTCGTTCGGCGGGGGCGGCACATCGCACCCAGCCAGGAACCCGGCACCCAAGGCGGCAGCCAATATCAGCGCCCGTATGGCGCCTCGGCGCGGACCAACCCCTATACGCATGACGAGGACCCCTCCAGTGCTCCCGCCGAGCCAAATTGCAGCGAGGATTGTGTTGAGAAGTGGGTCTGGTGTGCTCAGCCCGAGCAAAGGGGGGCTGCCCCATCCGACGCAGCTCACGCGCGCCACTAAGTCTCGTCTCGGGCCATTGTCGTTGCGATCACGACTTTCGAAGGGCAAGATCGCTGGAGCGGGCCGGCCGCGCTTTTCGGCTTGCGCGCGATCGGTTTACCTGTACGCATCCTCAAGCGGGAGCACGCGCCATGGCCGTCGAGATCACGCAGCTCCATCACGTCAACATCCACACCACCAACGTCGAGCGGCTGGTAGACTGGTACACGCGCGTCCTCGGCATGCCGGCCGGCCCCCGGCCGGCGTTCCCCTTCCCCGGCGCCTGGCTCTACATGGGCGAGCAGGCGGTGATCCACCTCGTCGGCGTCGATGTGCTGCCCAAGTACAAGGGGACGCTCCAGCTGGAGCACTTCGCGTTCAACGCTGCCGGACTCAAGGACTTCCTGGCGCGACTGGAGCGCGAGGGAGTGTCCTACGATGCACGCAAGGTGCAGGGCGTAGAGGGTGTACAGATCAACGTCTACGACCCCGACGGCAACCACATCCATGTCGACTTCTACGGCGAGGAAACCCGTGGCGTGACTTTCCGCGAGGTCGATCCCTCGGCCATGAACCGGCGCTGATGGCTGCCATCGGACGCCGCGAGCCGATCGGGCGCCCAGGCAAGCCTGCCAGTGCTCTACCTAACGGCAGGGGGCCGGGCCGGATCCGGGAAAGCCAGTGTGGTAGGCCATGCGGTCGCAGGAAGCCGGTGCCGGCCACGGTGGGCGATGACCTATCGAGGCGGTTGAGCACGCCAAGGCACGCCCGACGCTGGGTGGCTCACGTCGGCGCGGACAACGACGGCGCGGCCGGCCCGTGTGCATACGTCCGCCAAGTCGGACGATAGTCCGCATCCGCCTGCCTGCCCCACGCAGTCCAGCCCGGCCGCACCCCTCGCGCGAACAGTTCGATATAAGGGCCCGGCGAGCACGCTTCGATGATCGGATAGAGCTCGTCGGGCTTGCGGCTGTGCTCGCGCTTGCGGCTGGCGAGGTAGTTGACCTGGCGGCGTCCGGGGGCAAGCGTGCGCGCGTTCCGGCCGCGCACGCCGAACAGCACGAGCTCGGTGACGTTGCGGAAGTAGAAGCCCACACCGCGGCCGTCGGACCCACCGTCTCGCCGCACCTTGTGCCAGACAAGGTTCGACTTGTACCGGAAACCCCATGCCTCCATCACCGCAAGCCCCTCCGCAAGCAGCGCGTTCGGCACCCACAGGTAGAGGTGGGCGACTTCGGCTGCAATCTCCGGGATCGGGAGCCGCTTGATCTCCTCCAGCGTGAGGGTGGCGTAGCGCGACAGGCGCTGGTGTTCGGGGGCCACCTTGCCGGTCTTGTTCTGGAATTGCCAAGGCGGATCGGCGAGCACGGTCGGAAATCGATTGCCTGCTGCCAGCGCGCGCAGGGCCGTCGCCGCGTCCGTCATGTCGTCCCCCAGACGTGAGTGGAGCCGGTTACCTAGACTGATTCGGATCGATCGTGGTTACGGCCGTCCCGGTCTGTTTCGGCCCCCTGCTCTTTGCCGACCCCATGGCGCTCGCCTTCTTCTCGCCCCGTACGCAACCCGCTCTATTGGGCGCAACGCTGCTCGGCGAGCGGCTTGGCTGGCTGATCAGCGTGGCCTTGGCGGCCGGCTTCCGGGCATGCTGATGATCGTCGGCGACAGGTGGGCAGCACCGGCCTCAGTGCGGAGGCGCTTGTGGGCGCGGCCTCGTCGTCGCCGCCGCCGTGCGCGACACCCTCAACATTCAGCGTGCTGCGCACCCGCCGCGCGCACCCCGCTGGCCCAGAGGCCCAGTCGTGTCCTCCTAGAAGCCCAGCGCCGCGTTCCGGCCGTGCCGGTGGCGTGTGGGGACCCCGCTCACGCTGACGGATAGCCGCGCTGTTCGCCTTGATCAGCACCATCCGCCGTGACCGCGGACGCTTGCTTGCGCACGCCGTCGCGCTGGCGTCGGCCGCCCCACCCCGGCGGGCCGCGTGATGTTGGGCGGGGCGCGCTGTTCAGCGTGGTGCCATTGGCCGAGGTGCCGGGGTGAGGCAGGCTGGCAGCGTTGATCGGGCTCGGTATCTCTTGCGGAGGCCGCTGAGCCGGGTGGCGCGCACTGGGGGGCATTGCTCGGAGGACAGCAAAGCATACCGCCGGCAACGCGCTCAAGACTTTCGCTACAGTTGTATTTGGGCCCGGCGCCTAATGCCGCACTTGGCCGTTTGTGCGCTGCAACTTTGCCATCTCGTCCTTGAGCCTCAGCTTCTCCCGCTTCCATTGGACGATCTGCGTTGCGTCGGCGCCGGGATGCGCCATTTCCTCCCTGATCTTTTGCTCCAACATCCGGTGCTTTTCGGAAAGCTCTGCGAGATGTGCAGCAAGCGTCATCTTAACCCTCCGGCATGGTTGAAGGCGGTTGCAGTGTGACACAATGGTGTCACCCTGTCTAACGGACAAGTTGCCTGCGAGCGCCCGGCGGGGTGGCCTCAGAAGCGCTCGGTGTCATACCGCCGAGGGCGGCGGCCTCAAGAGCCCGGTGGAGGGGCGCCCGAGCTTTTGCGCCTTCGAGCTCAGGCTCGGCTTACCGGTCCAACCGCCGCCCAAAATCACCGCCAGGCCGGCGCGCAATCCAACACCCCGTGTCGTGCCGACCTTCATGCGATAAGATCAGCAATATCAACCCATTAGCGCCTAAAAATCCCCGCCAATCCGCGAACTTGGATATGGCAATGCGCCCAATTCCGGGATGACAAGCGTTAAGCCTTGCGCCAGCGTTAATTCTATGGCTATTCGCGCGCCATAACCTGTGCGAGCGGCTGTTCCGGCAGGACCCCGAAAAGCCGATGCAGAGACCGGACGAGCGCGAGCTTCGCGAAGAATTGGCGCGGCTCAGGGCCGAGCACAGGGAGCTTGACGTTCAGATCGCGGCTGAGGTGGCCTCGCCGTTTTGCGACCAGTTGCAGATCAAGCGCCTTAAGAGGCGCAAGCTGGCGCTGAAGGACCGTATCACCGCCATCGAGGACCAGCTGCTGCCCGATATCATCGCGTGAATGGGCATGACGAGCCGCGGGATGCCCGCCCAGAGTGGGCCTTTGCGTCTTGCCAGCTCGCGCCAGGTTCCGCTAAGTGCTGAGCTTCCTCGTTGTTTGAAGCCTGGAGCCGATGGCTGAGCCTCCCCTAGTCGGCATCATCATGGGCAGCAGGTCAGACTGGCCCACCCTGAAGCACGCCGCCGACGTGCTCGCCGAGCTGGACGTGGCGCACGAAACCAAGGTGGTATCGGCTCACCGCACCCCCGACCGGCTCTACGGCTACGCCAAGACCGCCAAGGCGCGCGGCCTCAAGGTGATCATCGCTGGCGCCGGAGGGGCCGCCCACTTACCGGGTATGGCGGCGGCGATGACCACGCTCCCGGTGCTCGGCGTGCCTGTTACCACCGAGGCGCTGTCCGGACAGGACAGCCTCTTGTCGATCGTGCAGATGCCTGCCGGCGTGCCGGTGGGAACACTGGCCATTGGACCGGCGGGCGCCGCCAATGCCGGGTTGCTGGCCGCGCAGATCCTGGCGCTATCCGACCCTGTGCTCGCCGGCCGGCTGGAGGCGCTGCGCGCCAAGCAGACGGCGGCCGTTCCTGAAGCTCCGCTCGACGATGCCTAAGGCCGACCCCAGCCTGCCGCTGCCGCCCGGCTCAACCATCGGCATCCTGGGTTGCGGCCAGCTCGGACGCATGCTGGCAATGGCGGCGGCCCGACTGGGCCTCAGGACCCACGTCTACTGCGACACCACCGGCCCAGCCTTCGACGTGGCCACCGCCGCCACCCGGGCAGCCTTCGACGACGAGGTTGCGCTCGCCGCCTTCGCCGAAACGGTGGACGCGGTCACCTACGAGTTTGAGAACGTGCGGGTGGAGACGACCTACTCTTTGGCACGCACCGTTCCCGTGCGGCCGTCGCCCAAGGCACTGGAGGCCGCACAGGACCGGCTCCTCGAGAAGCAGTTCCTGACCCGCCTCGGCATTCCCGTCGCCCCGTTCGCGCCAGTCGATGGGCCCGCTGGCCTGGCCGCCGCCCTCGACCTCATGCGGGGGGCGGCGATCCTGAAGGCGCGCCGCTTTGGCTATGACGGTA
>JAFMSC010000368.1:0-2778 GCA_017353825.1 Hyphomicrobiaceae bacterium
GGGTGGGCGCGTGCTCAAGCCGCCCGAGCGCCTGGCCGCGGAGCCCGCCTGATGCAGCTCAGAGTTGAAGACCTGCCCCGCCGTAAGCGGATGAACCTATCCAACTGCCGGTTTTAGGGTCACGGAAGCAGGCAATAAGCCAGTTCGGGTCCCCATGGTGGGACGGTCGCTCCATGGGGCTGGTCGAATAGGTCGCCAACAGACGTTAGGCCAAGGGCGTTCCGTGGAAATCCAGGCTAGCTAAGTTGGCTTGCAAGCGAACGATAAGCCCGATGGCGATCATGGCGGCGGCGAGCGGCAGCGACCACAGCGGATAGCCCATTCGGGAGCCGAATAGCAGGTCGCCCGACGCGATCGCCAAAAGAAGGGCGGCGAACGCCGCATGGAGCGTTCCAAACCACTTCAAGATGCAAAGAAGAATGCGCTGATAGCTGATGTCCAACGAAACAGCGCCCCAGTCCATAACCAGTGAACCAAGGTCGGGATGCCGATAAAGGCCGCAGTCATCGCCGCACTGACCAGAAAGGTGCGCACGCCCTGCGCCTCCAGGACGCCCGTAAGGTGCAATCGAGGAGATGCTCGATTGCACCGAAGCCGGCGTTGGCTCGCCACCAGAGCGCCTGGGTGCAATTGGGCTGTCGCCTGGATTGGCACCCTATGCCTCGTCCACGATCGGGTTCGACAGAACGCCGATCCCCTCTACCTCCACCTCGACGCGGTCGCCGGCCTTCATCCAGGCCGGAGGCTTCCTCGCGTGCGCCACGCCGGAGGGGGTGCCGGTGGCGATGACGTCGCCGGGCTCGAGCGTCATGAACTCCGACAGGGTGGCGACGACGTTGGCGGTGGGGAAGATCATGTCGCTGGTGTTGGAATCCTGCATGACTTCGCCGTTGACGCGGGTGGTAATACGCAGGCCGGAGGCGCCTGGCGGCAGCTCGTCGGCGGTGACGACCCAGGGGCCGAGCGGGCCGGTGGAGTCGAAGTTCTTGCCGGGTGTCCACTGCGTCGTTTTGCGCTGGAAATCGCGCACCGACACGTCGTTGAAGAGCGTGTAGCCGAACACGTGCTCGAGGGCCCGGGCCTCGGGGATGTGGCGGCCGCCCTTGCCAATGACGATCGTAAGCTCGCACTCGTAGTCGAGCTGGACGGAGACCTTGGGCCGGATAACCGGCTCGCCGGGCGCGGTAAGCGAGGTGGGCACGCGCAGGAAGAAGGAAGGGTAGGTCGGGATCGGGTGCCCGCCCTCCTTGGCGTGGAGCGCGTAGTTGAGGCCAACGCAGACGAATTTGGGCGGGCGCGCGATGGGCAGGGCGGCCTTCACCGAGGAGAGGGCGAGCTTGGCCGACGCCGGCGCCTTGGCCGCGGCGGCCTTGACCTTGGCGAGCGAGCCGGGGCCGGTGGCGATCAGGCCGGCGAGGTCCCTGGGGAGCGAAGCGTCGACTGCTGCAAGGTCGATCACGGTCGTGCCCTCCACCAGCCCGAGGGCGGTACCGTTGCCCTTCTCGAACATCATCAGCTTCATGAATGCGTCTCCTTTTCACCCTGGGCCTTGTTAACCTTGGCCCGACGGCAGCAGGATGGGGCCGGACCTGTCAAGTGCCCGGAGGAGACCGTCGCACATGCGCAACCTCAAGACCGACGCGGTGCGGCTGTGGGACAGCCTGATGACGACCTCGACCATCGGTGGGACGGCCAAGGGCGGTATCTGCCGCCTCACCCTCAGCGAGCACGACAAGACGGTGCGCTCCTGGCTGCAGGTTGAGGTCGAGGCGCTGGGCTGCACGGTTGTGCGCGACGACATGGGCGTAATGTTCGCGCGCCGCGTCGGCGCCCGCACCGACGTGCCACCAATCGCCATCGGTAGCCACATGGATACGCAGCCCACCGGGGGCAAGTTCGATGGAAACCTCGGTGTGCTGGCGGCCCTGGAAGTGTTGCGCACCCTCCACGAGGCGGCCTACGAGACGTTCGCACCCGTTGAGCTCGTCAATTGGACCAACGAGGAGGGCGCGCGCTTCTCGCCGCCGATGCTGGCCTCGGGCGTGTTCGCCGGCGTGTTCGCGCGCAACTGGGCCTGGGGGCGGGCCGATGCCGATGGCGTGAGCTTCGGGGCCGCGCTGGAGGCCATCGGCGAACGGGGAGGCGAGGCGTGCGGGAAACACCCATTGTCGGCCTTCTTCGAACTGCACATCGAGCAGGGCCCTATCCTGGAGGCGGAAGGCCGCGACATCGGCGCAGTGATGGGCGTGCAGGGCATGCGCTGGTTCGAGGTGACGGTGACGGGCCAGGAGGCGCACACCGGAGCGACGCCAATGCACCTGCGCAAGAACGCGTTGCTCGGTGCAGCTCGGTTGGTGGAAATGGTCGAGGCGATCGCTCGCGCGCACGCCCCGTTGGCCGTGGCGACGGTTGGCTCGATGCGCGTGAAGCCGAATTCGCCCAACGTGGTGCCGGGCGAGGTGTTCCTCACGGTCGATCTGCGCCACCCCGAGGCGGGGGTGCTGGAGGTCATGGAGAGCGAGCTGCATGCCGCCTTCGATGCCGCCTGCGAGCCGCTTAGCCTGGCGGTCGAGGCGACCCGGATCTGGGACCAGCCGCCCGTCGTCTTCGATGCCAAATGCGTGGCCGCGGTACGCGGTGCGGCCGAGCGCAGCGGGTTCAAGGTGCGCGACATGGTGTCCGGCGCCGCCCACGACGCCGCCTACGTGGCCCGCGTGGCGCCGACGGCCATGATCTTTGTGCCGTGCCGCGACGGCATCAGCCACAACGAGACGGAGT
>JAFMSC010000368.1:2788-4720 GCA_017353825.1 Hyphomicrobiaceae bacterium
GCGGGCGCGCAGGTGCTGCTTCAGGCGGTGCTCGACTACGACCGGTGGCTGGCGGAAAGAGAAGGGGCCAGGCCATTCGCCTCCGAGCCTCGACGATAGAAGCCTTTGCCCCGAGCGGGCTTGGCCCTGCGAGCACGCCTTGCTCACCGAGGTCCCGGACAAGGGCTCAGCTTCCCGTGATGATGCGGCAATGAAGTGCTTACTCCTTTACCGCCCCGGTCATCGCCGACACGTAGTGCTCCACGAAGAAGGCATAGAGGATGACAAGGGGAAGCGAGCCCGCCAAGGCGCCCGCCATCAGCGAGCCCCAGCGGTAGATATCGCCGTCAACGAACTCGTTGACGATGGCGACCGGGACCGTCTTGTTGCCGACCGACGTGATGAAGGTGAGCGCGTAGATGAACTCGTTCCAGCAGAGGGTGAAGCAGAAGATGAAGGCCGAGATCAGCCCCGGGATCGCCAGTGGCACCACGATCTTGGTCAGGATCTGCCAGCGGCTGGCACCGTCAATCAGCGCGCATTCCTCGAGCTCGAACGGAATGGTCTTGAAGTAGCCCATCAGGAGCCAGGTGGAGAACGGGATCAGGATGGTCGGATAGGTAAGGATCAGCGCAAACGGCGAGTCGAATAGCCCGTACTGGAACACGACCGTGGCGAGCGGGATGAACAGGATTGACGGCGGCACCAGGTAGGCCAGGAATATGGCTCCGCCGATCCATTGCGCGCCCTTGTAGCGCAGGCGCACGATGGCATAGGCGGCGAGCACGCTGGCGATAATGGAGAGCACCGTGGCCGATATCGCCACGTACATCGTGTTCCAGAGCCACCACGGATAGTTGCTTTCGAACAGCAGTTTGTAGAAGTGCTTGAGCGTGGGTGCGGTCGTCCAAAATGGACTGTACGCTTCGAGATCGAGCAGCTGATCGTCGGGCTTTATCGCCGTCAGCGCCATCCAGTAGAACGGGAAAAGCAGGACAACGACGATCACCCCGAGCGGCAGGTACAGCGTCACGAGCCGTCTGGGGAGGCTTTGCAAATAGGCCATGCCCTCGGTGTCGTCGGACATCGGCGAGGAGCCGGACAGCGCGCGGCGCGGATCGGGCGCGCGCGACAGCAGGGTATCAGTCATTGCTCTCTCCCTGTTGCCACTTGCGACGCTGCAGGCCGAACCACGAGATCAGGATCGCACCCAGCAGGAACGGGATCATGGCCGTGGCGATGGCGGCGCCCTCGCCAAGGTTGCCGCCGACAATGGCGCGCTGATAGGACAGCGTCGCCATCAGGTGCGTGGCGTTGACCGGGCCGCCGCGCGTCATGGCCCAGATCAGCTGGAAGTCCGTGAAGGTGAAGAGCACCGAGAACGTCATCACCACCGCGATGATGGGGGTGAGCAGCGGATAGGTGATGTGGCGGAAGATCTGCCAGCGCGTGCCGCCGTCGATGGTGGCGGCTTCGTAGAGAGAGGGCGGGACGGTCTGCAGGCCGGCAAGCAGGGTGATGGCGACGAACGGCACGCCGCGCCAGATGTTGGCAAAGATCACGCAGAAGCGGGCCCAGTTCGCCTCGCCGAGGAAGTTGATGTTGTGTGAGATCAGCCCGAGCTGGCGCAGCGACCACGAGATGATGGAAAACTGCGCATCGAAGATCCACCAAAAGGCGAGGGCCGACAGTACCGTGGGCACGATGAACGGGATCAGCACCACGGCGCGGATGAGGGCCTTGAAGGGCATGTGCTGGTTGAGCAGCAGGGCAAGGTAGAGCCCGATGGCGAACTTGATGACACTGGCCACGGCCGTGTAGAGCAGGGTGTTGAACACGGACAGCCAGAAGATGGAGTCGTCGCGCAGCCAGTCGTAGTTCTCAAGCCCGATGAACTGGCCGGCCCGCCCGATCTTGGCGCTGGTGAACGACATCCACACGCCGAGGCCGAGC
>JAFMSC010000369.1 GCA_017353825.1 Hyphomicrobiaceae bacterium
GTGGCCATCGGGGCGATGGTCGTGACCGTGACGCCCATGGCTGTGGCCCGCCACGGCCCCCTGGCTGTAGGCGCCGCCTTCGGGATTGAACGGCCGCTCGACGCTGCGCACTTCAGCGCCCAGGCCGCGCACCATGTCGGCCATGACGTGGTCCTCGCGGATGTAGACGACCCGCTCGCCGATCTCGACGGCGAGGTGGCGGTTGCCCAGGTGCCAGGCGATGCGGGCGAGCGCCGGCTGGTCGCGGCAGGCGATCTCCAAGAGCCGCTCCGGCGCCGCCTCGACCGCGACGATGCGGCCGTCCTCCAACTTTAGCCCATCGCCGGCAGCCAGGACTGGAGCTTTGGCGAGGTCTAGCAGGAAGTCGAGTCCGCCGATGGCGGTCAACGCGATGCGTCGCCGTGTGCGGTGGTCGTAGTCGAGGCGGACGACATCGGCGGGCTTCGCATTCCACAGACCGGCGCGCACGATCTCGGTAGCTCTCAGCATTACGGTCTCCGAGCTTCAATCAAACTCTGCGACAACCTCGATCTCGCCGACCAGGGCATCGTTGAATGCGGCCAGATCCTCGGCAGGAATCCAATATTCGAGATGCGCACTGCCACCGGCCTCCTGGACTTGGTAGCGATCCATGAATCGCCGTTCGACGCGGAAGCGCGTGACGTAGCCTTTGCCGCTCGCCGGCAGGTTCCAATCGCGTGCGATCTTGGTGGCGTAGGCTTCGCTGAGAACCGGATAGAAGATCGGTTGCTCCGGAAGCCGCGGAGGAAAGGCGCGCATATCGGACTGCCGGATCAAATCCATCTCCTTCGGCCCGACGGGGCGCCACAAGGCCACGGTCGCGTCTTCGTCAAGCAATGGGGCGTCCTTGGAGCGTCGTTTTCCCGAAGGATGAGCTAGCCGCGAAGCCCGGTAACCAACCCTTCTCCAATCGTTCGCGCCGCGGTTGTTGCGTTACGGAACTGCGGACCTACGCAACCTCCATTGCGCGCCATTCTCCTAGAACAGAAAGTACCGCTGCGCCATCGGCAGGATCTTGGCGGGCTCGCACGTCAAGAGCTCGCCGTCGGCGCGGACCTCGTAGGTTTCAGGGTCGACCTCGACGTTGGGGGTGGCGTCGTTCAAGACCATGGACTTCTTGGAGATGCCGGTGCGGGTGTTCTTCACGGCAAGCAGCTTCTTGGCGACGCCCAGGCGTTGCGCCAGGTCGCCGTCGATGGCGGCCTGGCTGACAAAGGTCACGGCGGAGGAAGCGATGGCCTTGCCGCAGCCGCCGAACATGGGACGGTAGTGCACCGGCTGCGGCGTCGGGATCGAGGCGTTGGGATCGCCCATGGGGGCGGCGGTGATCGTGCCGCCCAGCAGCACCAAGTCGGGTTTCACGCCGAAGAACGCCGGGTTCCACAAGACGAGGTCGGCGCGCTTGCCCACCTCCACCGAGCCCAACTCGGGCGACACGCCGTGCGCGATGGCGGGGTTGATGGTGTACTTGGCGATGTAGCGCCGCACACGGAAGTTGTCATTGCCATGCGCGTCTTCCTTGAGGCTACCACGCTGCACCTTCATCTTGTGCGCCGTCTGCCAGGTACGGACGATCACCTCGCCGACGCGGCCCATGGCCTGGCTGTCGGAGGAGATCATGGAGAGCGCGCCGATGTCGTGCAGGATATCCTCCGCGGCGATGGTCTCGCGCCGGATACGGCTCTCGGCAAAGGCGATGTCCTCGGGGATGTTAGGGTCGAGATGGTGGCACACCATGAGCATGTCGAGATGCTCCTCCAGCGTGTTCACCGTAAAGGGCCGCGTAGGGTTGGTCGAGGAGGGCAGCACGTTCCCGAGCCCCGCCACCTTGATGATGTCGGGCGCGTGCCCGCCGCCGGCACCCTCGGTATGGAAGGCGTGGATCGTGCGGCCCTTGAAGGCGGCGATGGTGTCCTCCACGAAGCCCGACTCGTTGAGCGTGTCAGTGTGGATCATGATCTGCACGTCGTAGTCGTCGCCCACCGTCAGCGCGCAGTCGATGGCTGCCGGCGTGGTGCCCCAGTCCTCGTGCAGCTTGAGGGACGAGGCGCCGCCCTCGATCTGCTCGATGAGCGCCTTGGGCTGGGCGGCATTGCCCTTGCCCGAGAAGGCTAGGTTCATGGGGAAGGCGTCGGCCGCCTCGATCATGCGGGCGAGGTGCCAGGGGCCGGGCGTGCAGGTGGTGGCGGCTGTGCCCGTGGCCGGGCCCGTGCCGCCGCCCAGCATCATGGTGATGCCCGCGTAGAGCGCCTCCTCAATCTGCTGCGGGCAGATGAAGTGGATGTGCGCGTCGAACCCGCCGGCGGTGAGGATCTTGCCCTCGCCAGCGATGGCCTCCGTGCCTGGACCGACGACGATGGTGACGCCCGGCTGCGTGTCTGGGTTGCCGGCCTTGCCGATGCCAGCGATGCGGCCGTCGCGGAGACCAACGTCGGCCTTGTAGATGCCGGTGTGGTCGACGATGAGGGCATTGGTGATGACCGTATCGACAGCGCCGTCGGCGCGGGAGACCTGGGACTGGCCCATGCCGTCGCGGATCACCTTGCCGCCGCCGAACTTCACCTCCTCGCCGTAGGTGGTGAGGTCCTTCTCCACCTCGACCATGAGGTCGGTGTCGGCGAGGCGCACTTTGTCGCCGGTGGTGGGGCCGAACATGCCGGCATAGGCTGCGCGGGAAATGCGGTTTGGCATGTGGTCCATCCCTATTGGTATTGGGGATCGATGGCGAGGACCTTGGCGTGAGCAGCCGCTGCGGCCATGCCGGCGGCGATGCGGGCGGCCATGCCGAAGGCCTTCTCGAGCTCCATGTTCAAGCCGCGGCACGACGCCACCACCTCCTCGCCCCAGCGGACGTAGGCCGCGATACGTTCGGCATCCCAGGCTGCGGGCGGACTGACCGCGACAGCGCCGATGTTGCGACCTTGTCCGCGAGCCTGAGCAGGCGTGGGTCCCGGCTCTTGCCGGCCGTGGTCTCGATCTGCCGGCGCTTGCGCCCTTCCTCGGGGCAGCGACTTGTCGTCGGTGAGCTCAAGCACAAGCACAAGCTCAAGCTCAAGCTCAAGCTCAAGCTCAAGCTCAAGGACGGCGCTACCCAACGGCGTGTCGATCTCACCTTTGGTCTTCTCGTATTCCTCGGGCGTCGAGCAGGTATCCTCCAGCACGTCATGCAGCCACGCGGCCGCCAGCAGCTGCGGGTGGGCTTCTGCAACGGCGGCGCCAGCAGATGGGCCACCTCCGCGAGATGGTTGGCGTAGGGCGCGTAAGGCGCCTGGCTCGCCGCTTTGCGCCGGTGCTTGGCATGCCGGCGGGCCGCGTCGTCGGCAGCACGGTCGACCAGGCCGAGGCTTGCGCAGGGTTGCGTCGCTCGCCGTCATAGTTTCCCCATCACCTCCTGGCGGAAGCCGTAGACCTCGCGCTTGCCGGCAAACGGCACGAGCTTGACGTCGCGGGTCTGACCGGGCTCGAAGCGCACGGCGGTACCGGCGGGGATGTCCAGGCGGTGGCCGCGGGCCTTGGCGCGGTCGAACTTGAGAGCGGGGTTGGTCTCCGCGAAATGGTAGTGCGAGCCCACCTGGATCGGCCGGTCGCCGGCGTTGGAGACGGTGAGGGTGATGGCTGCGCGGCCGGCGTTCAGCTCGACGTCGCCGGGCTGGGTGATGACCTCGCCTGGGATCATGGCGTCGTTCTCCTGTCGGATCGCGCTGGTAAATCGACCTAACGCGAGGTGTCTCGGTTTGAGGTTCAGCGTCGCCAATGGGGTCGGCACCGTTAGCCGTTATGATTCCCAGCCTTGCAGTTCGGGATGCGTGTGCGGGGCCTCCTCCCAAGATTGAGCGGCGATCCCGAAGACCACGTCGCGATCGGTTTCATCCTCAAGCTGTGGTGGGCCCTCGCCTTCCATGCGAGTATTTGCCCGCCCATCTCTTCTCCAAGCGCTATAGGCCATCGTCTGGGTTGGACCCTATCGGACCACCTACCGAATGGGCTTGTGCACGGTGACGAGCTTCGTTCCGTCGGGAAAGGTCGCTTCCACTTGCACGTCGTGGATCATCTCGGCCACGCCCTCCATCACCTGGGCGCGCGTGATCACGTGGGCGCCGGCCTCCATCAGGTCGGCGACCGTGCGGCCGTCGCGCGCGCCTTCAACCACGAAATCGGTGACCAGCGCCACCGCCTCAGGATGGTTGAGCTTGACGCCCCGCTCCAGGCGGCGACGCGCCACCATGGCGGCCATGGAGATGAGCAACTTGTCCTTCTCGCGGGCGGTGAGGTTCATGGCATTCCTTTGGGAGGGGTCACACCCTCCGCCCCCATAGCACTACCGTCTTAGCTCGAGCCGGCGTCCACACCTGCATCCAACAACACCCGTTTCGCCCTTGGGTCAGACACGAAAGGCGTGAGCCCTAGCATTGCCACACACGCGGCAGCGGCCGGTCGGTGAGACGGGTGATGACCGGCGCCAGCGCCGCCTCTAGCTCGCGGCCTTCGCGCGCGGCAGCACGCACCGCCATGAGACCGTTCCACGCGCTCGTCCCCATGGCGCACGGCGTGCCCTCAACAAGCGCGCGCACCTCGCCAAGACGGGCAGCGGCATCGGGCGCCACCCAGAGCAGCGTGGCGACGGCGCGCGCGCCGCCGAGCGTGGCCGCGCAATCGAGGATACTGGCCACGGCGCCGTCCACCAGGAACGTGTC
>JAFMSC010000370.1 GCA_017353825.1 Hyphomicrobiaceae bacterium
GGATGGCGTGGCGCACGGCGATGTTCATCAGCCAATGGTTGGCGTTGGCGCACACCGTGTCATAATGCGTGGTCTCGCCGCGGATGATGCAGCCCAAGGCCACGCAGCCGTCGAAACGGGCGTTGGCGGCGCCGGCGGGGATCAGCCCCGCCTGCACAGCCTGGGCCAATGCGAGCGGGATCTCCAGCGCGCCAGGCACTGGGATACGTTCGTAGGATGCGCCTGCCGCATCCAGCTCGGCGATGGCCCCGGCGGCCAGCGCCTCGGCGATGGCGCCATAGTAGGGCGCCTCGATCAGCAGCACGCGGGCGCCAGTTGCGGCGGAGAGCCGGGGCACCTCGCTCGCATGCCGTGCCCGGCCCGCCATGGCGCTCACCCGATCCGGCGTTGGCCGACGATGCGCAGCCCGAACGCTTCCAGGCCCACATAGCGCGACGGCGGGGTGTTCGACAGCAGCACCATATCGGTGACGCCCAGGTCGCGCAGGATCTGCGAGCCGATGCCGATCTCCACCTGGGGCCGCTCGCTTTCAATCTTCCTGCCCGCGCTGCCGCCGGCGCTGCGGCCAATCCATTCCGACACCGACTTGGGCCTCAAATCTCGGATCAGCACGATCGCGCCGCGGCCCTCCTCGGCGATGGCGCGCATGGACTTCTCGATCAGCGAGCCCTCGGCACCCTCGGTGCGCACGCCAAGCAGGTCGGCCATGGCGCTCACCGCATGCACGCGCACCAGCACCGGGCCAGGCGCCTGCAGGTCGCCCTTGACCAGGGCCAGATGCTCCACGGGCTCCACTGTGGTTTCGTAGACGTGCAGCTCGAAGCCGCCGCCGAAGGCGCTGTCGAGACCGGAGCTGGCGATGCGGCGCACGATGCGATCGTGCTTGAGCCGGTAGGCGATCAGGTCCTCGATGGTGCCGATCTTGAGGCCGTGTCGCTGCGCGAAGGGGATGAGATCGGGCATCCGCGCCATGGTGCCGTCGTCGTTCATGATCTCGCAGATGACGGCCGCGGGGTAGAGCCCCGCGAGCCGGGCGAGGTCCACACCGGCTTCCGTATGCCCGGCGCGCACCAGCACGCCGCCCTCGCGCGCGATCAGCGGGAACACGTGGCCGGGCGAGACGATGTCGTTGTGGTCCTTGGTGGCGTCGATGGCGGTGGCGATGGTGCGGGCACGGTCGTGGGCAGAGATGCCGGTCGCCACGCCCTCGCGGGCCTCGATCGACACGGTGAAGGCCGTGGTGCGCTTTCTCGCTTCGGTCTGGGGCGCCATGTACTGTAGGCGCAGATGCTCGGCACGCTGGCGCGTGAGCGAGAGGCAGACGAGGCCGCGGCCGTGCTTGGCCATAAAGTTGATGGTATCGGGCGTGGCCATCTGCGCGGGAATCAGGAGGTCGCCTTCGTTCTCGCGGTCCTCGGCATCGACCAGGATGATCATGCGCCCGTTGCGCAAATCCTCGATGATCTCCTCGATGGGGGAAAGGAAGCCCTTGCCCTCCGCGTAGATCACCCGCTGCGCGCCGCTGTTCACCACTGCAACTCCCGGTCCGGTTCTCAGGCCTGCCCCACCAGCCGCGCCACGTAGCGCGCGATCAGGTCCACCTCCAGGTTGACCCGGTCGCCGGGCTTTCTGGCCCCCAACGTGGTGTGGGTCAAGGTGTGGGGGATGATGTTGACGCCGAAGCGGCTTCCGGCCGCCTCGTTGACGGTGAGGGAGATGCCGTCGAGCGTCACCGATCCCTTGGGGGCGATATAGCGCGCCAGCTCCGCCGGCGCCTCCACCGTGTAGCGGCGGGAGTGGCCGTCCTCGCGCATATCTAGGATGCGCCCGACGCCGTCCACGTGGCCCGCCACCAGATGCCCACCCAGTTCATCGCCGGCCCTGAGCGCCCGCTCCAGGTTGACGCGCCGCCCAGGCTGCCACTCCTCCAGGCTGGTCTTGGACAGGGTTTCGTTGGACACGTCGACCGTGAAGGTGCAGCCGCCGGGTTCGGCCGCCACCGCGATGGCGGTGAGGCAGGCCCCGTCGCAGGCGATGGAGGCGCCAGCCGCGATGCTCTCCGGCGCGTAGCCGCAGCGGATGGTAAAGCGCCCGCCCTCACGCGCCGCGACGGCGCCGACGCTACTGATGATGCCAGTGAACATGGTGCCAACCTACCACGCTCGACCGCGGCGCCAAAGCGGGGCGGCGCGTGGCGCTGATCGCGGTAGGGCGAGCTGTGATCCTAGGCGAGGTGTGATCCTACGTGTTCAGCCCATCGTGCGCGCCAATCGCATGGCAGCTGACGGGCCGTGAAGCCGTCGACCCGCCGGCAGCCATCCGAGAGGCGGTGGCAACGCTTGCGAAGAGGGTCACGTCTGATCTCCCATGGCGAACAGCTCAATCGGCAGCCTCTTCAAGGGCGCGCTGCTGTCCCGGTTGCTGCGGCCTTGGCACGCTCAAGAAATGCGCGGTCGATCGCAACATCCTCCCCCCGAGGAGCCAAGCCGGCGCGCGCACGACGTTCTGCGTTTCATTCACGCCTCTGGAGCCCCGTTGCGGGGCCCTTTACGGCACCGCGGGGGAGCGGAGGTCGAACAGGCGGCCGTTGTCGGTGCAGGAGGGCTCGGCCAGGCGCACGAACGTCTCGGCGATATCCTCGGGGGCTTGCAGGGTGGCCGGGTCCTCGCCGGGGAAGGCCTGGGCGCGCATGCGGGTGCGCGTGGGGCCAGGATTGACCAGGTTGACGCGTACAGAGCTGTTGGCCACCTCCTCGGCCCAGGTGCGCACCAGAGCCTCCAGGGCGGCCTTGGAGACGGCGTAGGGGCCCCAGTAGGCGCGCGGCCGGACCGCTGCGCCGGAGGAGACGAAGATCGCGCGGCCCGCGTCGGAGGCGCGTAACAGCGGGTCGAGGGTGCGGATCAAGCGCCAGTTGGCGGTGAGATTGACAGCCAGCACCTCCTCCCATGCCTCGGCCGTGACGTGGCCCAGGGGCGACAGCGGCCCCAGCATGCCGGCGTTGCCCACCAGGATGTCGAGCTTCTGCCAGCGCTGGTAGATGGTGGGCCCGAGCGCGTCGATCTTCTCGTCGCGCTTAAGGTCGAGCGTGAGCAGGGTGGCGCTCGCGCCGAGCGCGCGGACCTCGTCGTCGGTCTCCTCCAGCGCGCCGACCGTGCGGCCCACCAGGATCAGGTGGGCGCCCTCCCTCGCGTAGGCGAGCGCCACCGCCCGGCCGATACCGCGCGTGGCCCCAGTGACAAGCGCGAGCCGGCCGGTGAGGCGTTGCTGGGAGTTGTCCATGCCCCTCGTTAGCCCTCGTTCGGCCCCAGTTGCAAGCCCGACAGCCGCAATCGCCCGGGAAGCCAAGGGCCGCAGCCCGGGGCAACGAGGGGCACGGGGATCACGCGGGGGGCGAATCGGAACCTGCTCGCCTTCGGCTCGCACCGCTGCTCACGTCAACTTTCATCGGATTGTCAACGGACCATCATCGTTTTGCAGCGCAACTGCGGGATTAAGCGGAGCGTGATTTTGCCCGTCGTGCGAGTCGCCGCCGAACGCAGAGAGCCATCAGGAATGCACGCCCCGGAGGTTTCGCAGCCGATCCCTATGGGATCTGGCCAACAGGTCTGGCGCGTGCCCGGCCTCAGCGAAATCCTCAGCTGCGCGCTGCCGCATCTCGCGCTGGGCGACCGCCTGCTGCTGCGCGCCGTGGCTCTCCTGGCGCGCCACCACGTGCTCTCGATCCACGGCCTGCAGCACATCCGCACCGCCCAAGACCCCTTCATCCTGGCCGCCAATCACGGGACGCGCCGCGAATCGTTGCTGGTACCGGCGCTCCTGCTCCTGCACCGGGGCGGTCGCCGGGTGCACTTCCTGGCCGACTGGAATTTCCGCCTGATACCCGGTATCGGCCTGATCTACGGCCGCGCCCAGGTGGTGACGGTGCTCCGCAAGTCGGCCAAACCGCGCTTCCTCAACGCCCTGAAGCCGCTCTACGCCCGCGCCCAGTGCCCCTTCGAGCAGGCTCGCGCGCACCTGCACGCCGGGCGCTCGATCGGCATCTTCCCCGAGGGCGCGGTGAACCGCGATCCGAACCGCCTCTCGCGCGGCCGGCGCGGCGCAGCCCGCCTGTCGCTTGAGACCGGCGCTCCCGTGGTGCCCATGGGCATCCGCTTTCCGAACGTCGCGCGCGGCGAGCCGATCCCACCCGATGCGGCCATGGAGCTGCACATCGGCGCGCCCCTGATGCCGCCTGGACCGGTGATGGCGCAGGCGCCGCTTCCCGCCGTCGCCGACTGGCACGCTGCCATCATGACGGCGATCGCACGTTACTCGGGCAAGACCTGGATGGGAGCCCAAGAGGAGGCCGGCCATGATCGATGACAATCGCGTGGAGTCGGTGCGGATCACGGACGAGTACGGGCGCGCTCAGGCGCTCGAGGTGCTGTGCGCAACCTATCGCAACGAGAAAGGCTGGGTGAGCGACCCCGGCTTGCAGTTCCCGGCCGAGGATCTGAGCCGGCACGACGTCGCCTGGTACATGGTGTCCCTCAACGGCGCTCCGGTGGGCGTGCTGCGTACGCTGTTCGATCCGCCGCTCATCCAATACGCCCGCTACGGGTTGCGGCTCATCGATCCGCGGATCGACGTTGAGGCGTTCCTGCGCAAGCACCGCATTGCCGAGGTAGGACGCTTCGCCGTGGTGCCCGATCACCGCGCC
>JAFMSC010000371.1 GCA_017353825.1 Hyphomicrobiaceae bacterium
TTACCGCTTCTCCTACGACATGTTGGGCGAGCGGGCCCGCACCGCCGCCGACGCCGACAAGTATTTCGGCCGCTACAAGGACGCCGCTGACGCCATCGGCCGGGCTCATCCGGAGGGCCGTGGCACGGTGAGCCGGCAGGAGCTCATGGCCCGCCCCGGCCTGTCGGTGAAGCTCTCGGCCTTGCATCCGCGCTTCGAGGCCGGCAAGGAGGAGCGCCTGCTCATCGAGCTCAAGCCGCGCCTGGTCGAGCTTGCGGTGGCGGCGCGGCGTAACGGCTTGGGCCTCACCGTGGACG
Organism: Hyphomicrobiaceae bacterium; assembly: GCA_017353825.1. Taxonomy (GTDB): domain Bacteria; phylum Pseudomonadota; class Alphaproteobacteria; order Rhizobiales; family Hyphomicrobiaceae; genus AWTP1-13. The sequence continues at coordinate 297 of JAFMSC010000371.1, forward strand.
CCGAGGAGCAGGACCGGCTCGACCCCACGCTCACCCTGTTCGCCGCGGCGTTCGCCGATCCCGCTCTCAAGGCCTGGCCCGGCCTAGGTATCGCTGTGCAGGCCTACGGCAAGCGCGCGATTGCGGTGCTGCACTGGTTGCGCCGGCTGGCGCAGGACACAGGCAAGCCGATCCCCGTGCGCCTCGTCAAGGGCGCCTACTGGGACAGCGAGATCAAGTGGGCGCAGGAGCGCGGGCTGCCCGACTACCCAGTATTGACGCGCAAGGTTCACACGGATCTCTCTTGGCTCGCGTGCATGCGGCTCCTCCTCTCCGATCCCGCGGCGTTCCTGCCGCAACTGGCCACCCACAACGCCCTGTCGATCGCCGCCGGCAGCGTGGTCGCGACCGACCCTCGGGCATTCGAGTTCCAGCGGCTGCACGGCATGGGCGAGGCGATTTACGAGGAGGTGACCGGCGACCGCGGCCTCGGCGCCGCGTGCCGTATCTATGCTCCGGTGGGGCCCTACGAGGATCTGGTGGCCTACCTGGTGCGGCGCCTTCTGGAGAACGGCGCCAACACCTCCTTCGTCAACCGCCTCGCCGACGCCACCGCGCCGATCGAGGAGATCGTGCGCGATCCGGTGGCGGTCATCGAGGGGGAACGCGAGAGCCGCGCGGCGCCGCCGCAGCTGCCACGCCCGCCCGACATCTACCTCCCCGAGCGCGTCAACAGCGTCGGGATGGCGCTTGATGAGCCGGCCGCGCGCCAATCCCTGCTCGCCGAGATCGGTGCCGAACTGAAGGCTCCCTTCACCGCCGCGCCCATCGTAGACGGGAAGGTGCTCGCTGGGACCGGCCCCGAGCAGCGCGTCCTGTGCCCGCACGACCGGCGCCAGCAGATCGGTACGGTGCGCCAGGCCAGCGCCGCCGCCTTCGATGAAGCCATCGCCCGCGCCGAGCTGGCGGCACACACGTGGGACCGGTTGGGCGGCCCGGCACGCGCCCAGATCTTGGAGCGGGCTGCCGACCTCTACGAGCGCGACCGGGTGCGCCTGATCGCGGTGACCGTGCGCGAGGCCGGCAAGACGCTGGAGAACGCCCTCGGCGATGTGCGCGAGGCCGTCGATTTCCTGCGCTACTATGCGGGCGAGGCGCGCCGGCTGTTCTCGGGTCCAGTTTCTCTTAAGGGGCCGACCGGCGAGACCAACACCATCGAGCTGCGCGGGCGCGGCCCGTTCGCCTGCATCTCGCCCTGGAACTTCCCGCTCGCGATTTTCACCGGCCAGGTGGCGGCGGCGCTCGCAGCCGGCAATCCCGTGCTCGCTAAGCCCGCCGAGCAGACGCCCATTGCCGCGTTCCTCGCCGCAGAGCTGCTCAACGAGGCCGGCCTTCCTCCGGCCGTGCTGCAGCTGCTGCCCGGCAACGGCGCGGTGGGCGCCGCCCTGGTCAAGGACCCGCGCGTGGCGGGCGTCGCTTTCACCGGCTCCAACCCCACGGGTTGGGCCATCCAGAGGGCGCTCACCGAGCGGCGTGGCGCCATGGTGCCGTTGATCGCGGAAACCGGTGGGCTCAACGCCATGATTGCCGATTCGAGCGCGCTGCCCGAACAGGCGATCCGCGACGTGGTGCGCTCCGCTTTCGACTCGGCCGGCCAGCGCTGTTCGGCCGCACGCCTGTTCTTTGTGCAGGAGGACGGGGCCAAAGCGATGATCGATATGCTGGTGGGTGCGGTCGAGGCGCTCGATATCGGCGATCCGCTTGACTACGCCACCGACGTGGGCCCAGTGATCGACGAGGACGCGGCCGAGCGCCTCGACGCTCACAAGCTGCGCATGCAGAAATTGGGTCGCGAGCTGGTTGACCTGGCGTTGCCGCTCGAGTGCGAGGTGGGCACCTACGTGACGCCGGCCGTGTTTGAGATCGACGATGCGGGCCTGCTCAAGGAGGAAGTGTTCGGCCCCATCCTGCACGTCGTCCGCTACCAGGGCGGCCATCTCAACAAGGTCGTGGAGGCCGTCAACGCCAGCGGCTACGGCCTGACGCTCGGCTTACACAGCCGCATCGCCGCGGTGGCCGACTACGTGGCCGCCCACGCCCGCGTGGGCAATCTCTACGTCAACCGCAACCAGATCGGCGCCGTGGTGGGGGTGCAGCCGTTCGGCGGCGAGGGCCTGTCGGGAACCGGGCCCAAGGCCGGCGGGCCCAACTACCTCTCCCGCTTCGCCACCGAGCGCGTGCGCACCACCGACATCACCGCCACCGGCGGCAACTTCACCCTCCTGGGGCTGGATGAGACGTAGCCTGGCGTAGCGCGCCAGCCGTAACCCACACTCTTGCCACGCCCCCCAAAAGGGTGGGTTATGGCTTGCGCCTTAACCCACCCTACGACCATTCATTTCAACTTGGGCGGGGTGGTGCGCGCATCCACGCACTTGCCGTTTTTCAAGTAGTGGAACTGGCCGCACGTCTTGGAGCCGCTGCGATAGTAGTAGCGCTTGCCACGCTGGCCAGCCTTCGCGGACCCGGAGTAAAGCGCCTTGCCTGTCTGCTTCTTGGCGCCCGTGCCTTGCGCAGACGTGCTGGTTGAGGCGCCGAGGACCAGAGCTGTCGCGGCGACCGCCCACAAGATCGAACGCATTGCTTGCCTCCTTCTTGAGGTGACGGTCATCAAACCGCCCCGCCCACGCTCGGTTCCACTCGCGCCCCCATTCTGCGTGCGCCAAAGACCCTGCAAGCCCGCCCTCAACACCCCAAAAGCGCTGCAAAACTTGGACTTCGGTGCGGGTTAACCTCGTCTTCACTCAAGTCTCTGCTGCCGAATTTGGGCCCAAACTTGCATGTAGCACTCCGAGGACGCGCGCCGCCTGGGGGGTTTGCGCGAGCCTTGGAGGGACCATCACGTGATCATCAAGCGCGTTGGCGGCTTGGCCGCCGTGATCTCCCTGTGCGCGGCCCTCGATGTGGTTTGGGCCGATCCCGCACAGCCGACCGCCGCCAACGGCTCCGTTGCAGCCGGCTCCAACGACACCTCAAGTGGAGCCAGACCGCGTGAGAACATTACCAAGCCGCAGAACATCACCAAGCAGCGCGACGGTTCGCTGCTGATCGCCGGTCGGTCGCTGCGCTGCGGAGGCACGCGCAACGTGCTCGACCCTCACCTGCCGAACCTCGGCCTGGCGGCGCCGGGCGTGGTGGTGTTCAACCCGCGCCAGCTCAACCGGTGGCCCGACACCGTGCGGCTGTTCGTTTTCCACCACGAATGCGGCCACCATCACGTCGGCGGCGACGAGCTGGGGGCCGACTGCTGGGCCGTGAAGCAGGGTGTGCGGCAGGGCTGGCTCGGCCGCGACAGCCTGACCCAGGTGTGCCGCTCATTCGGTAACGGCCCCGCCACCGACAGCCATCCCGCCGGCGCCGCCCGCTGTGCCAGCCTCAACCGCTGCTTCGCCACAGCCATGGCCGCGCTGGCCAAGGAGAAGGCTCGCGGCACGACGACGGAGGCGAAGGCTGAGCCGCCCGATACAGGTGCACCCAAACTCCTGCAGGGCCCAACGCTCAAACGCAGCGGCATGCGCCCCAGCTTCGACGTGAAATGAGGTTGCGTTCAGCGCCCTCGTCCTGGAGTTCGTCTGGCTGTTCGTCTGGCTGTTCGTCTGGCTGTTCGTGTGGCCATTCGTGTGGCCACCGGCTTGGCATTGGTCTCAACGGCCGGCGAAATTTGGGGTGCGGCGCTGGTTCACGGCCGCCACCCCTTCCTTGAAGTCGGCCGTCTGGCGCAGGCGGGTCTGCTTCTCCAGCTCGACCTCAGTGGCGGCCCGGACGCGCTCGGCGAGGCCGGCGCGCATGCTGGCGCGCGTCTCCAAGACGCCGAGCGGCGCGTTTTCGGCGATCTCGGCGGCGAGCTTCTGCGCCGCTCCAAGCACCTCCTCGCGCGGCACCAGCACGTCGGCAAGGCCCATGCGCACCGCCTCGTCGCCGGGGATGCGCCGGCTTGTGTAGAACATGAGCGCGGCCTTGGACGGCCCGATCAGGGCGGGCAGCGTGTGCGTGAGCCCGAAGCCCGGATGGAACCCCAAGCGCGTGAAGTTGGCGCAGAAGCGCGCCTCGGGGCAGGTGACGCGCAGGTCCGGAACCAACGCCAGGCCAAGGCCGCCGCCCACGGCCGGGCCGTGGATCGCGCCCACCATGGGCTTGGCGGTGCTGAACAGGCGCACCGCCTCCATGTAGAGGTGGCCGGTTTGCTGGCCGCCCTCGGAGCGCTTGACCAGCGTGTCGTCAACGTCGGCGCTGCCGCCCAGCTTAGCCCCGGCACAGAACGCCGTGCCCCGTGCGGCGAGCACGATGGCGCGGCAGGCCGGGTCCTGGTCCAGCGCCGCGCAGGCATCGGCGATCTGCCG
>JAFMSC010000372.1 GCA_017353825.1 Hyphomicrobiaceae bacterium
ATGGCCAAGGGTCTCAAATTGGAGATGCCCGCGGACGTGCATGAGACCATGGGATCGGGGGTCGAAGGGCGGATCGGTGGCAGAGCCGTGAAAGCCGGCTCGCACCAGCTCGTCTACGGGACGCGCCGGCCGGAGGATTGGGCGGTGCGCGCGCTGCGGCGCGCGGCCTGGCGCTCGGCGCTCAGCGTGTTCGTCTCCGTCGACGGCCGCTCGGTCGGCGCGCTGCTGCTGGGCGATGAGCTTCGGCGCGAGACGCCGCGCGCCATTCAGTCGTTGCGCGGCGCCGGCGTGGAGCGGATCGTGATGGTGACAGGCGACCGGGCCGACGCCGCCGAGACCATCGGCTCGGCGCTCGATCTCGACGCGGTGCTCGCTGACCGCGTTCCCTCAGACAAGGTGGACGCAGTGGCCGTCGAGCAGCGCCTCAACCCGACCATCATGGTCGGCGATGGCATCAACGACGCACCGGCGCTCGCCAAGGCAAATGTTGGCATCGCCATGGGCGCTGGCGGCGCAAGTGCGTCCTCGCAAGCGGCGGATGTGGTCATCCTGGTCGACCGGTTGGACCGCGTCTCCGACGCCGTTACCATCGCCAGGAGGGCTCAAGGCATCGCGGTCGAGAGCGTCGTTGCCGGCATGGCCATGTCGGGCGTGGCAATGTTGGCGGCGGCCTTCGGTTGGCTGCCTCCCGTGGCCGGCGCCCTGACCCAGGAGGCCATCGATGTCGTCGTGATCCTCAACGCGCTGCGCGCCTTGGGCCCGGGCCGCAGGTTCGGCCGACCGGCCTTGCCGGCCGCGACCGCGCGCACGCTGCGGGAAGACCATGAACGCCTGGAGGTCGAGCTCAACCGGTTGCGCGAGATCGCCGACGCCCTAGACGACGCCGAGGGGGCGCCGGCCGTGACCCTGATTGCGGAGGGGAGTGCCATCGTATCGAGAGAGATCGTGGAGCACGAGCGCGAGGACGAGAGTGCCGTCTATCCGCGCCTTGCCAAGTATCTGTCGGACCGCCACGGCATCGGGGCGATGAGCCGGGCACACCGCGAGATCATTCACCAGGCCGGTCTGCTGGCACGCATGGCGGACGGCCTCGTTCCCGCCGACGCCGACCGCTATCTCGTGCGCGATGCCCAGCGCGTGATCGAATCAATCGAGGCCCTCGTGCGCATCCACAACGCACAGGAGGAGGACATCTACGAGCATGCGGCGCGTGTGTAGCCATCTCCGTCCTCCTAGCCGGCAGCGTGGTGGCGCTCGCTCACTGCGACGCACCGAGCAACCGGTCGATCTCGCGCACCAGGTCCTTGAGGTGGAAGGGCTTGGAGAGGACCTGAGCGTCCCTGACGGCCTTGGAGGAGGTGTTGAGGGTGACGGCGGCAAAGCCGGTGATGAACATGATCTTGAGATCGGGGTCAAGGTCGGCGGCGCGGCGGGCCAGCTCGATGCCATCCATCTGAGGCATGACGATATCTGTAAGAAGCAGCGTGAACGCCTCTTGCTGGAGGCGTTCGAAGGCATCGCGGCCGTTGGCGAAGCTTGTCACCTCGTAGCCCGCCTTGACGAGGGCGCGCTCGATAAAGGCGCGCATGGAATCGTCGTCCTCCGCCAGGAGGATACGCCGCTGGGGCAGGCGGGAGGGCTTGGCCGTCATGGGCGGCCCGTTGCCGCCGAGTTTACCGTCGGCGGGGGGGCGTCGGGGCGCGGGCTGAGGCGGTCGGGGTGCGGGGGCCTGCTCATGGGGCTGGCTCGGTCGAGTGGCATGGTGCTCGGCGGGCCCCGGTTGGCCCTGGCGCCGCTGCCGAGAGGCGACGCGCCGCGGTGCCAGGGAAATCTGGCGTCAATTTGGTGGGTGCGAACTGCGGAACGCCGGTTCCGCGTATTTTTTTGAAGACCTGACGGATTGTGGTTTTCTAGACAGGACCTGACAGAGCCTCCTGCCCGCGGCGCGGGCCCATCCACGGCGCCGGCCGGCCTGCTTCTTGCGACGCATGGACAGGGGGCGGGCGGCTTGGCAGATTATGCGCCGGCGCTTCGGCGGCGGGCACGCGCGCGAGCGGCCGCAGCCCCGCGTCAAACCGGATGGCAGGAACCGCCCAAGGGACTCCACACCGCTCAGATGTCCGATATCGAACGCGCCTCCATCCTGGCCGAGCTAGACCCACCTTACACGCTGAGCAGGCCGCCGCAGCAGCTGGCGCCTGCGGTCCTGTGCTCGCCCCACTCCGGCCGGGTCTACCCCAAGGCGTTTCTGGCCGCCTCCCGGCTCGACCCGTTGACGCTGCGCAAGTCGGAGGACTGCTACGTGGACGAGCTGTTCCTGCCGGTGGTGGGCCTCGGCGCTCCGCTGCTGGCGGCCCGCTTTCCGCGCGCCTACCTCGATGTGAACCGCGAGCCCTACGAACTCGACCCGGAATTGTTCCTGGGCCGCTTGCCCGCATTCGCCAACACACAGTCGGCCCGCGTGGTGGGCGGGCTCGGCACCATCGCCCGCATCGTAGCCGACACCGAGGAGATCTACCGCGAGCGGCTGCCGATCGGAGCCGCCTTCGAGCGCATCGAGCGCCTCTATGGGCCCTTCCACCGGGCGCTGGCCGACCTTCTGGAGGAGACCCGCCTGCGCTTCGGCGCCGCGGTGCTGATCGACTGCCATTCCATGCCCTCCGCCACGATCAGCCAGCCCGCCGGCGCGCGGCCGCACTTCGTGCTGGGCGACCGGTTCGGCGCTTCCTGCGATGCCAGGCTGACGCGCTTCATCCGCGAGGTCCTGCAGCGGGCCGGCTACGACGTGCAGATCAACCGCCCCTATGCGGGCGGGTTCATCACCGAGCACTACGGCAACCCCGGCCAGGGGGTGCATGCGCTCCAGCTTGAGATCAATCGGGCCCTCTATCTCGACGAGGCCACCTTCGCCAAGAACCGCCACTTTGAGTCCGTAGTGCGGGTGCTGTTCGAGATGGCGGCGCGGGTGTTTGAGGTGCTGCCCCTGCTCTTGGAGCGGCGCGCGGCGGCTGAGTGAGGCCGCCGAGCCGGAATTTGCAGCCGGAACTTCAGCCGGAAGTTGGACGGGGCCGAGAAGTTTGCCCCACCGCTCATGCTGCATCGCAGCAGCAGCGCTGACGCTGGACCGGCGGCGGGGGCAGCGTCGGCGGCCGCACGGGGAGTGGGACGCTCAGCGCCTTAGCCCAACTTCCGCCATGAAAAGGGGCCGCCCGGTGAACCGAACGGCCCAAGTCTAGGGAGGAAACGCCCAAGGAGGGCAACGACACCATCGCTGGCGTCGTCGCTCATACATAGATGTGCGCCGCACAAACTGCAAGGAATTTCTTTTGCAATGCAGAAGCCCGCACGCCGCATAGGTCAGCGGGGCTGACCTAGTTCGGGGCAGGCGGGTCTGACCTCGGCGGTGGCGCCAGCCACGGCTCCGGTTGAGCCCGGACTCTCACTTCTTCGCCTCGCGATTCCCGTCTGGGACTTGAGGCATTGGGACTCGGGGAATTGGGACTGGGGCATTGGGACTGGGGCATATAAAGAAAGGGGCCGCTCGCAAGCGAACGGCCCAAGTCTAGGGAGGAAACGCCCAAGGTGGGCTGCGGCAGCGGCGGGAAGGCCGCCAACCGCGCGCGTCATATGGGCTTCTTCGGTGTGCATCGCAATGGGACTGGTCGATTTTCAACAATGATGTTGCGGCACCGCCACGAGGCATTTCGTCCCGCCCTGCAGGCAATCCTCTGGTCGCGCACGACCCCACGAGAGCGGTTTTGGCCCGCCGCCAGCCCGATGGCTCTTCGCGGGATCAGACATCGCGGTCGAAAATCGAAGCTGAAGCGGGGCCGGTCCCGGGCCAAACGCATTTGCGTGATGTCCGTCGAGCCGCTCCCTCGGGGGTTTGCTCACGGCCGCGTGAACTTGGGAAAGATCGCGAAAGGCCTTCGGGAAAGCGTCGCCTCAGCACCTCAATTGCTGTCGTAGCGACCGGGATCGTCATGTCACAAGCAGCCCTCTGGCGGCCCAGGATCTGATTAATGTTGGTCATGGCTCCAACCTTCCACACTGAGGATGGGCGTGGGGGGATAAGCGTAGGGGGACCTGTGTAGGACGCCAGCACCGCAAACGTCAGGGCAGCAAATCCAGATGACGCCGGGCGCGGTTTGCGTATAGTGCGCGCCGCACACCTCGGCAAATCCGCACCCATGCAGAAGAAAGCCGCCAACCCGGCGTCCGCCAGGGCGCCCCAGAAGGCGCCGCCCACCGCGTCCTCCAAGGCTCCCTCGCAGGTGCCGGGAGCCGCCCCCCGTGCCGGCCACGGTCTGCAGCCGACCCGGTCGTTCCAGGACCTGATCCTGACGCTGCAGCAGTTCTGGGGCGAGCAGGGCTGCGTGATCCTGCAGCCCTACGACATGGAGGTGGGCGCCGGCACCTTCCACCCCGCCACCACGCTGCGGGCGCTCGGCCCCAGGCCCTGGAACGCGGCCTATGTGCAGCCATCGCGCCGGCCCAAGGACGGCCGCTACGGCGAGAACCCCAACCGGCTCCAGCACTACTACCAGTTCCAGGTGATCATGAAGCCGTCGCCGCCCGACATCCTCGATCTCTACCTGGAGAGTCTCGGCCGCATCGGCATCGACCCTATGCTGCACGACATCCGCTTCGTGGAGGACGACTG
>JAFMSC010000373.1 GCA_017353825.1 Hyphomicrobiaceae bacterium
TTGCATTTGGCCGCAGACCCGGCCGCCGCTACCTGGGCTCATGGCGTCATCGTCACCGCCTCGACGCTCACCGACGTCCTCTTCGCGCGGCCGAGGGCGTGCTTTGCGCCGTGCGACCTGTGCACCGGAAGCCGACGGGGTGTTCTGCTATAGAGGGCCCGGGCTTACGGGGAGCTTTTCGATGGCCCTGAGGCCAGGTCGCTGCCGCCAGCGGATCGCATCGACGGACACCGCCAGCTCGAGAAGCGGCCAGCGCTTAAAGAGGGCCTCCAGCGCGCACTTGCCCTCGATGCGGGCGAGCTGGTGTCCGAGGCAGAAATGGATGCCAGTGCCAAACGACAGATGGCGGTTGGGTCTGCGCGCCAGATCGAGCTGCTCGGGATGCGGGTTGACCTCAGGGTCCATGTTGGCGGCCCCCAGCATGGCCATGATCCGGTCGCCCGCCTCAAGGTGAACGTGGCCGAGCTCGACGACCTTTCGCACGAAGCGCGGCTTCGTGAACTGTACGGGTGACAGGAAGCGCAGAAACTCCTCGATTGCCAGGTTCGCCCGGGTCCAGTCCTCCTTGAGCCAGTCGCGCAAGCTGGGGACCTTGGTCAGCTCATAGACGGAGCCACTGATCAGATGGGTGGTGGTCTCGGATCCTGCGCCGAGGAGAAGGAACACCATGGCCACCATCTCCTTGGGACTGATGCGCCCACCTTCCTTCTCGACGCGGACCAGCTCGGCAATGAGCCCATCGCCGCCCGTCTCTCGTGCAGCCGCCAGTCGGCCCTCCAGGTAGCGCTTCATGGGGCGGACGCCGGCGAGCAACCGCAGGAAGCTGATGGGACCGGTCAAGCGTGTGAGATTGTTGGCCCAGGCGATGAAACCTGGCCGGTCGCCACGCGGCAGACCGAGCAGCTCGCAAATGACCGACAGCGGCAGTCTGCGCGCGTACCGCTCAACCAGGTCGGCAGGGTCTCCATCGCCGAATAGGTCGGCCGCGAGCTCGTCGGCGATGGCAAGGATGCGCGGCTCCATGTCGAGGACCGCACGGCGGCGAAAGGCTTCGTCGACGATGCTGCGCAGACGAGTGTGATCGGGCTCGTCCATCGAGAGCATGCTCACCGCGAGCGCGCGTATCCAACCCGGCATCCACCAGCGCACGCCGGCAACCCTGTCGTCCCTGCGCATCGTGAAGGTCTCGTTGTCCTTCAAGACGCGGCCGGCCATCTCGCTCGTCGTCGTGATCCAGGTCCTGCCGATAATGGGGAAGTGTACCTCCACGACCGGACCCGCCGCGCGCAGCTTGGCAAGCCCGGCGGCGGGATCACGCAGATAGTCCTGGCTCGCGAAATCAAAGTGCAGCATGGTCTCGCCTCCGCCGACGCAGGTGGGGATTGCAGCCCTACCGCTCAATGGCGGCGCCTTGGGAACGTCGATGGTCAAGACGGAGGTCTGATCCAGCAACGATGCTGCGATCACCATTAGCGCCTGCGCGGCAGTTGAACTGCGCGCGCAGGCAGGCAAGAGGACGCAAGGATCAGTCGGGGTTGGTCACGTGCTTGTAGGGCGACGGCCGCCGTGAACGTAACGTGATCTTCTCTTGCCGCCTACCATCGGGAGTCGATCGGGGGCAGCACAGCTGGGATCGTCGCATTGCATGACGATCGTGGTGGAAGGCAGCCCATCCGCTTTACAGGCAACAGGCCTCAGCCGGCGCCGCGCCACCTCACGCTGCACAAATCCGCGCCGAGCCACACCGATCCTGGCGCGCCGATCCGGTTGGATATTTGTCGGTTGGAGGGGCGTCGGCGAGCTCACGCATATGCCGAGACGCTCACTCGCTTATGGAATTTTTATGAAATAGCGCTTGACCCAGTCTCGATTTCTTATGGGGCCCCGAGCCAATTATCGGCGGTGGCGGCAGTGGAGCCTTCACTCTTGAGAAGCGTCAGGGTGAGCTGTGCTGCCGGCCGGCTCGCTCGAGATCGCAACGCACACTGCCTGTGCCCCCTGGATAAACGCAAGGAGCAACCCATGCTGGACGTGATCCTGCTGGCCGTGGGCCTCGGCTTCCTCGCCGCTTCCATCGCCTACGTCTACGGCTGCGAACGTCTCTAAAGGGAGATCCCCCATGCTCGTCGACTACATCTTGGGAGGTGCCGTGACCGCCGGCCTCCTCGTTTACCTTACCTATGCGCTGCTGCACCCTGAAAAGTTCTGAGCGCGGTTCTGAAGAGACGTGTCATGACCCTCATAGGCTGGCTGCAAATCCTACTCTACTGTGCGATCGTTCTCACGCTCGTGAGGCCGCTCGGCGGCTACATGACACGCGTCTTCCGTGGCGAGCGCACGTTCCTGTCGCCCGTTCTGCGTCCCGTCGAGGCCAGCCTTTATGCGCTGGCGGGCGTGGACGAGCGGCGCGAGCAGCATTGGACAACCTACACCGTGGGCATGCTGCTGTTCCACATCGGCGGCTTCCTGATCCTCTACGGCCTGATGCGCTTCCAGGCCGTCCTGCCATTCAATCCTGCCGAGCAGTCAGCGGTCGCCCCCGACCTCGCCTTCAACACATCGGTCAGCTTCCTCACCAACACCAACTGGCAGAACTACGGCGGCGAGAGCACGATGTCCTACCTCGTGCAGATGCTGGGGCTCACGCACCAGAACTTCCTCTCCGCCGCCACCGGCATCGTGCTCGCGGTCGCCCTCATCCGCGGCTTCGCGCGCGCCTCGGTGCAGACTATCGGCAACTTCTGGGTCGATATCACCCGCTGCACGCTCTACGTGCTGCTGCCGATCTGCGTGGCCTACGGCCTGTTCCTTGTCTCGCAAGGGATGCCCCAGACGCTCGGCCCCTACGTCGAGGCCATCACCCTGGAGGGCCGCAAACAGCTCATCGCGCTTGGACCGGTGGCCTCGCAGGTCGCCATCAAGTTGCTCGGCACCAACGGCGGCGGCTTCTTCAACGCCAACGCTGCTCACCCCTTCGAGAACCCGACGGCACCCGTCAACTTCGTGCAGATGATCTCGATCTTCGCCATCGGCGCGGCGCTCACCAATACGTTCGGCCGCATGGTCGGCAACGAGCGCCAGGGGTGGGCCATCCTGTCCGTCATGGGCGCGCTGTTCCTGGCCGGCGTCACCGCCTGCTACTGGGCCGAGGCGCACGGCAACAACGCCTTCGCCGCCATGGGCCTCACCGGCGGCAACATGGAAGGCAAGGAGGTGCGTTTCGGCATCGTTGCTTCCGCGCTGTTCGCCGTCATCACCACTGCGGCCTCGTGCGGTGCGGTGAACTCCATGCACGACTCGTTCACCGCACTCGGCGGCATGATCCCGCTCATCAACATGCAGCTCGGCGAGATCATCGTCGGCGGCGTCGGCGCCGGCCTCTACGGCATGCTGCTGTTCGTCATCCTCTCGGTATTCGTCGCCGGCCTGATGGTGGGGCGCACGCCGGAGTACGTCGGCAAGAAGATCGAGGCCAAGGAGGTCAAGATGGCCATGCTTGCCATCCTGATCCTGCCGCTCATGTACTTGGGCTGGACTGCCGCCGCGGTGGTGATCCCGTCCGCGGTCGCCTCGATGGCGAACCCGGGCCCACACGGATTCTCCGAGGTGCTCTACGCCTACACCTCGCAGACCGGTAACAACGGCTCAGCCTTCGCCGGACTCACCGGCAACACGCTCTGGTACAACGTCACCGGCGCCATCGCCATGCTGGTCGGCCGCTTCTGGATGATCATCCCGGCCATGGCCATTGCCGGCGCACTCGCCGCCAAGAAGACCGTGCCGCCGTCCTCGGGCACCTTCCCCACCACGGGCGGGCTGTTCGTCGGCATGATCGTCGGCGTGATCGTCATCGTCGGCGGCCTCACCTTCTTCCCCGCTCTGGCGCTGGGGCCCATCGTCGAGCATCTCGCAATGGTCGGCGGCACCCTGTTCTCAGCCAACTAGGTCTGGCAATTAGGTCTGGAGCCCACGTCGATGGAAAGCTCAACTCTGCGCAAGCGTGTGCCGGTGTCGGCGCTGCTCGACCCCAAGATCCTCGTGCCGGCGATCGGTTCGGCGGTCGCTAAGCTCGATCCGCGCACGCTCGCCAAGAACCCCATCATCTTCGTGCTGGAGATCGTCACGCTGCTCACGACGGTGCTGCTCGTGCGCGACCTCGTCACAGGTGGCAAGAACCTCACTTTCACCTTCCAGATCGTGCTGTGGCTGTGGTTCACCGTGCTGTTCGCCAACTTCGCCGAGGCCGTGGCCGAGGGCCGCGGCAAGGCGCAGGCCGATGCGCTGAGGCGCACGCGCACGGAGACCCAGGCCAAGCTTCTCGCCGCAGCCAACTCGCGCGACTACACGCTGGTTCCTGGCACGAGCCTCAAGATCGGCGACATCGTCCTGGTGGAGGCCGGCGACATCATCCCGTCGGACGGCGAGGTGATCGAGGGCGTCGCCTCGGTGAACGAGGCGGCCATCACCGGCGAGTCCGCGCCCGTCATCCGCGAGGCCGGCGGCGATCGCTCGGCCGTGACCGGCGGCACGCAGGTCCTGTCCGACTGGATCCGCGTGCGTGTCACCGCGGCGCCAGGCTCCACCTTTCTTGACCGCATGATCAAGCTGGTCGAGGGCGCTGAGCGGCAGAAGACGCCCAACGAGATTGCGCTCACC
>JAFMSC010000064.1:0-6250 GCA_017353825.1 Hyphomicrobiaceae bacterium
GCCCACCATCTTGCTCTTGGTCTTCTCGATGCCGCATTTCTGCGCGCCGTTGGAGGTGACTTCCCGGCAGTCGTATCCGTTCCACATGTGGTTTTCGTAAAACACGTGGCCGAGGCCGTCCCACTGCGTTCCGCACTGCAGCGGCATGACCACCATGTCGTCGGAGGCGCGGATGCCGCGCTTATCGAGCACGCCCGAATAGGCGTCGGTGCCGGTGCGCAGCATCACGTGCAGGGGGTTGATGCGGCCCATGGTCGGATAAGTGCTCTTGGCCCCCTGCGGACCTTTCTCGTCGAAGTTGAGCGCCAGCGAGATGACCTTGCCCTTCCGCACCAGCTTGGCGGCGGCAACGATATCCTCCGGGCTCGTGTAGTTGAGCGTGCCGATCTCGTCGTCGGCGCCCCACTTGCCCCAGTTCTTGTACTTCTCGGCGGCGGCGGCGAGGTCCTGGCGGGTAAGCTTTCTCTTCTCGTGCATGACGCGCTTCTGCCCTGTTGAGGGTTGCTGCTTGGCCTCGATGTGATGCCAGCGCGCGCCAAAAAGCAAACCTGGAATTTCGCGGAGCAGACCCCTCGCGTCAGCGGCGCCATTTGCTGCTAGGGTTGGGACAGAGGGCTTTAGACCCCTCGCCTCCCGCCTCGCACAGCCGAAGGGAGGCGAGGGGCTGCCCCCCATCAAAGAACGGACACGGGAGGACGTCATGAAAGCGCTCGTCAGGACCGCCATCGCGGTCGCAACGCTCGCTGTGGCCGGTGCCGCATCGGCCGAGACTTATCCCGACCGCCCGGTGAAGGTGATCGTGCCGTTCGCGCCGGCGGGACCCACCGACGTGATCGCCCGCATCGTCACCGACAAGCTTTCGGCCAGCCTTGGCAAGCAGTTCTACGTCGAGAACCGGCCCGGCGCTGGCGGCAATACCGGAACGGGCGCGGTCGCCACCTCGCCCGCGGATGGCTACACGCTGATCGTCGTCAGTACAGGCTTCATGGTGAACCCCAGTCTGTTCGCCAAGGTGCCCTACGATCCCGTGAAGGACTTCGCGCCGATCAGCCTCATTGCCGTTTCGCCCAACGTGATCGTTGTGCACCCTTCGGTCCCGGCGCAGAGCGCCAAGGAGTTGGCGGCCCTCGTCAAGGCCAATCCCGGCAAGTACAGCTACGCCTCGCCCGGTGTGGGCAGCACACCGCACCTTTCGGGCGAGATGTTCCGCATCTCTCAGGACCTCGACCTTGTAGCGGTGCAGTTCAGCGGTGCGGGCCCGGCGATCCAAAACACCGTCGGCGGACACACGCCGGTTGCCGTAACGGCATTGCCGCCCGCGGCGCCGCAGATCAAGGAGGGCAAACTACGTGCGCTGGCGGTGACCAGCGAAAAGCGCGTGGCCACTCTCCCGGACGTGCCCACGGTAGCCGAGGCCGGGCTCGCCGGGCAGGAGGCCTATACGCTCACTGGCCTACTCGCCCCGGCTGGGACGCCGAAGGCGATCATCGATCTGATCCACGGTGAGATCGTCAAGATCGTGGCCCTGCCGGATGTCCAGAAGCGGCTCGACGAGCTCGGGTTCCAGATCGTGGCCAATACGCCGGAGGCGTTCGCTGACCAGATCAAGACCGAGCTAGAGCGGTGGGCGAAGGTCATCCACGACGCCAAGATCAAGCCGGAGGGCGCGCAGTAATCTCTTAGAGCCCAAGCAGACGCTGTGTGTTGCCCCCGCAGATCGCCGCGAGGGCGGGCGCATCGAGCCCGGCTCCCAAGACGTGGCCCACGGGGTCGTAGTCGGCCATGTCGAAGGGGTAGTCCGTGCCCATGAGGATATGATCGGCGCCGTAGCGCCGCACCAGCTCTTGCAGCTGGTGCGGCGTGAACACCACCGTGTCGAAGTACACCCGCTCAAGATAAGTGGTCGGCGGATGCGGCAGGTCGCCATGCGAGTCCGACCGCGCGCCCCAGGCGTGGTCGATGCGGCCCGCATAGCTCGCGAGATAGCCGCCGCCGTGCACGGCTAGGATCTTGAGCTTTGGGTGGCGCTCCAGCACGCCATCGAAGATCAGATAGTGCAGGGCGATGGTGGTCTCCAGCGGGTTGCCGATGACGTTGTTGAAGTAGAAGCGCGACAGGCGCGCAGCATGGGTGAAACCGTTGGGATGGATGACGACGAGCACGTCGAGCTCCTCGGCCTTCCTCCAGAACGGCGCGAATGCCAGGTCTGAGAGTTCCTTGCCGTTGACGTTGGTCAAGACCTGCACGCCCCTGAAGCCGAGCACCCTGACGCAGCGCTCCAGCTCCCTGGCGGCCTCATTGCCATCCGTCATCGGCACGGTACCGAAGCCCTTCAGGCGATCGGGCTTCCTGGCGACGAACTCGGCGATGCCATCGTTGACCATGCGATTGGCCTCGACGGCAACCTCCAGCGGCACGGCGTAATAGCATTGCGGGGGCGGCGGCTTGATCACCTGCATGTCGAGGCCCATGGCATCGAGATCGGCCAGCCGCTGCTCCAGGCCCGCCCGCGCCACGATGTCGGCCTCCTGCTTCTGGTTGAGCGCGCGCGTTGCGGCATCGGCAAACGCCACCAGCGGCATGGTGTCGGGCTCCAGGTGCGGTTTGACGAACTCCGCCGCCCTGGGCACGCCGACGTGCGAGTGCACGTCGATGGTGACGCTCTGGGGCCTGATCTCTCGCCCCGGCCGCCCATGTCCCCGTGCGGCCGTGGGCCCGTACTTGTTCCACTGGGTCATGTCAGCCTCCCCTATGCCCAATCTCATCAGGCTTACCGGCGTATGTGGTGGCGTGTTGGCGAACTTGAGAACCCGGCTCAGTGCACCCCCAGGTGTTGCGCAATGACCGCATCGTCCATCTCGACGTCGCGCGCCTGACCCGCGAACACAACCGATCCGGAATTGAGGACGACGATATCATCGGCGAGGTCCAGCGTGAGCTTGATGTTCTGCTCGACCAGCACGATCGAAAGCCCGTCGCCCTTCAACCTGGCGATGGTGCGGCCCACCTCCGCCACGATCTGCGGGGCCAGGCCCTCGGACGGCTCGTCCATCAGCAGCAGGCGCGGATTGGCCATCAGTGCCCGGCCGATCGCCAGCATCTGCTGCTCGCCGCCCGACAGAAGCGCGGCCGGTTGATTGCGGCGCTCCTTGAGGCGCGGGAACATGTCGAACACGGTGTCGGCGGTCCAGTAGGCCTTCGCTCCCTTTGGCCTTCGGGCCGCCACACTGAGGTTCTCGCGCACCGAGAGGCTCCGGAACACGCGCCGGCCCTGCGGCACCAGGGCAACGCCGTGCGCGGCGATGGCCTCGGGCGCGGCGCGGGTGATGTCGGTCGCGAACACCGCCACCCGGCCGGCGCGCGGCGGCAGCAGGCCCACGGCAACGTTCATGCAGGTGGTCTTGCCGGCGCCGTTGCGACCGATGAGGCCCAGCAAGCGACCCTGGCCCACCGAGAACGACACGTTGTGCAGCACGTGGCCGTCGCCGTAGAAGGCATCGACACCGGCGAGGGTGAGGGCGTCAACCGCCAAGGTACACCTCCCGTGTGCGCGGATCGGCCACCACCTGGGCGCGCGTCCCTTCCGTGATCACCTTGCCGAAATGCAGGAGCGTGATCCGGTCGGCGAGGTCGAGCGCAACATCCATGTTGTGCTCGATCATCACCACGGTCACCTCGCGCGGGATCGCCATAAGCAGCCTCTGCACGTCACGCCGTTCGTCGAGGGAGAGGCCGGCGAACGGCTCGTCCAGCAGCAGCACCCTGGGCTCCTGAGCGAGCGCCATGGCGATCTCCACCCGCCGGCGCTCGCCGTAGGAGGTCTGCGCCAGCGGCCGCTCGGCGATATGATCAAGGCCGACGCGGGCAAGCGCGGCACGGCCCCCCTCGGCAAGCTCGCGCCGGCGCGCCAGAGGAGCAAGCGGGTTCCAGCGCAGCGGCGACAGGCCCAGGAGAGCCAGCGTGACGTTATGCAGGATCGTATCCTGCGGGAACAGTGTGATGATCTGGTAGGTGCGCGCCAAGCCGAGGTGCGCGCGCCGGCGACACGGGACGCGGGTGATGTCCCGCCCGAACAGGGCGACGGAGCCGGTGTCGGGCGCGACCTCACCAGTGATCTGGTTGAAGAGCGTGGTCTTGCCGGCGCCGTTGGGTCCGATGATCAGGCGCCGCTCGCCGCGCTCGACCCTGAGATCCACACCGTCGGTAACGCGCAGGCCACCGAAGGATTTGCCCAGAGCCGTGACCGCGAGCGCGCTCATGCCGACCCCCTCTGACCGCCCCGCGCACCTTTGAGCAGCAGGCCCACGCGGCGCCACGTGGCGCGCCAGATGCGCAGCGAGCCAGGGACCAGACCCTCCGGCATGAAGCTGATGATGAGGATGAAGATCACGCCCAGCACCAGGTTCCAGCGCTCGATATAGGCGCTAGCCACGTTCTTCATGACGACGACGATGGCGGCGCCCGCAATCGGCCCGAGCAGGGTGGCGGTGCCGCCGGAGATCACCATGAGCAGGATCTCGGCCGACGAGGTGAGCGCGGCGGCGGGCGGGGCGATGAACTGGTGGTAGTAGACGTAGAGCACGCCGGCAACGCCGCACCACAGCCCCGAGATCAGGAACGCCAGGAAGCGGATCAGCCATACGTTGAAGCCCAACGCCGTCATGCGCCGCGGCTGGTCGCGCGTGCCCGCAAGGCTGGCGCCGAAGGGCGAGCGCACGAAGCCCCACATGGACAGCAGGGCTGCGAGGAAGATCACCAGCGCGGCATAGTAGAACGGCTCTGCGCCAGCGAGGCTGAGCCCGAACGGCGCCGGCCGGCTCGCGAGGTTGATGCCGTTGTCACCGTTGGTGAGGCTGGCCCAGCGATAGGCGATCCCCCACACGATCTGGCCGAGCGCCAGTGTGATCATGAGGAAGCCGATTCCGGTGGACCTCAGCGCCAACACAGCGAACGCCGCCGAAGCCGCGATCGCGACGGCAACGGCGACGAGACAGGCGACGAGGTGACCCGCGCCGGCCTGCAGCACAAGGCCCACCGAATATCCGGCGATGGCCAGCAGCCCGGCATGTCCAAGCGACACCAGCCCGGCGTAGCCGACAAGGACGTTGAGCGCCAGCGCCGCGACCGCCCACAGCAGGACCTGGCTGGCGATGTTGACGTAGAATGTCTGGTGGCCGAGCCAGAGGGGCAGCGTCACGAGCAGCGCCACACCCAAAAGCGGCGCCGCTGCGGTATGGGCCGTACGGAAGACGCGCAGGATCACGTCGTCACCTTGCCGAACAGACCTTGCGGACGCAGCACCAGGATCAGCACCATGGGCAGGAACAGGATGACGTAAGCAAGGTCGGGCAGCAGCGCGGTGCCGAAGTTGTAGAGGAAGCCGATCACGAAGCTGCCCACCAGCGCGCCGAGCAGGCTGCCGACCCCACCCAGGATCACCACGATAAGGGCCAACGGCAGCATCTCGAAGTCGAGCCCGGGGTAGACGGAGAGATACGGCGCCCCCACCACGCCGCCGAACGCTGCCAGCGCCGCACCCAGGGCGAATACCAGCGTGAAGAGCTGCGATACGCGGATGCCGACCACGCGGGCGATGGGCGCATCGTCGACGCCGGCTCGGATCATGGCGCCAAGCCGGGTCCAGTCCACCAGCAGCCACAGGGCGATGGCAATGGCCACGGCAACCAACACGATCACCAGGCGGTAGAGCGGGAAATAGACACCCGCCAATTGCACCGCCCCGCGCAGATGGTCGGGTGTAGGAGGCTGCCAGGGGTCGCCGGTCCACAGCATGAGGCAGACATCGGCGATGATGAAAGCGAAGCCCAGCGTCAGCAGCACCTGCGGCAGCACCTGGCCTTCGAGGCGGCGCAGCAGCACCCGCTCGATGAGCCCGCCGATGAGGGCCATGATCGCGGCGCTCGCCAGCGCGGCCAGCCAGAAATTGACGCCCCGCGCCAGCAGCGTCACACCCAGATAGGCCCCCAGCATGAAGAACGAGCCGTGCATCAGGTTCGGGATGCGCATCAACCCGAAGATCAGGGAGAAGCCCGAGGACAGCAGGAACAACAGTCCCCCCAGCGCCACGCTGTTCACCGCAAGCGTCAGCCACAGGCTCATTTAGAACTCTCTTTTGTCCACCGTCATCCCGGCCAACGGTTCCCCGAGGCGATGCGACCGGCGGAGCAGCGCTCCGATCCGGCACCTCGGGCGGCAGGCTCCGACCTGTTGCCGGAGCTCCCGGATTGGC
>JAFMSC010000064.1:6260-8878 GCA_017353825.1 Hyphomicrobiaceae bacterium
CGCCTTGGGCGCGGCTTCCGGGATGACCGGTGGAGGGCTAGTTCTCCAGGTTCTTTGCCGGCGGATAGTCTCGGGCGTAGACGGGGTTGGCCAGGAATTCCTTCTCGTTGTAGGTCCAGAACTGGCTGACGTTGGGGTAGGTCTTGATCACCGTGTTCACCAGCTGGCCGCCCTTCTTCTCACAGCGGCGGATGAACACGTCGCCCACCACGTTGCCATACTGGTCGAACTTGACCTGGCCACGCGGCGTGTCGGTGAGAGCGACCTTGTGCAGGGTCTCGGCCAGCGCCTTGCGGTCGTCGGCCCGGGCGCCCAGCGCCTGAATGGCGGCCTCCACGCATTGGCCGGCCACGTACATGCCGGCCGAGTAGCCGCCTGGCAGCACGTTGTAGTCCTTCTGCATGTCCGCCACGAAGCGCTTGTTGCCGTCGGAGCCGAAGTCGGCCGAGTACCAGGCGGCGGAGATGACACCGATGGCTTCGTCGCCGAGGCTCTTCAAGAGAGCATCGTCCATCGCGGTCCACCCGGCCAGCAGCGGCGTCTTGGCTTTGAGGCCAAGGTCGGCATAGGAGCGCATGAACTTCACCGGATTGGAGCCGGCGAAGCCGTTGAACACGCAGTCCACGTTGCCGATCTGGGCGATGAAGGGCGTGTAATCGGGCGTCACCAGGGGCGGCCACAGCTTCTTGACCACCTTACCGCCGTTGTCCTCGAATACGCGCTGGAAGCCCGCCATCTGCTCGTAGCCGAAGGCAAAATCCTCCGAGATGGTGGCGGCCCGCTTGTAGCCCAGCTCTTTGGCCGCATACTCGCCCATCGCGTGGCAGCACTGGGCCGAGGTGGCCGACGGGCGGATGACGAACGGGTTGGCCCGGCGCTGGGTCACGTCCTCGGCGGCGGCGAGGCTGATGAGCGGGGTTGCGTTGTCCTTCACGTAGTCGGTGATGGCGAGCAGCTCGAAGGCGGCGAGCGGACCGAGGATCACGTTGACCTTGTCGCGCTCGATCACCTCCTGAGCCTTGGTGCGGGCGCCGGCTGGGTTGCCACCGGTGTCGGCGACGACGAGCTCCACCTTGCGCCCGCCCAGCGTGCTGGCCTTCTGCTTGAGGAGCGTCAGAATGCCCTGCTCCATCTGGTTGCCGCCCTGCGCCAGCGGCCCGGTCTTGACGGTGAGCAGGCCGATCTTGAACGGCGCTCCCTGCGCGATGGCCGGCATCGGCAGCGTCGCCGCGGATGCGCCGGTGGCGAGCATACCCTTGAGAACGGTCCGCCGTTGGATCGGCTTCGTCGGCTTCATCGTCATGGGGCGTTCACTCCTCGATCTTCGATTTGCAGGTGCGGCCCTTGCGGCCTTGCGCCTGTTGATGCGGCCTGTTGCGAGGAACGATGGGGCGCGGCCCTGCGCCTAGCGGCTGCATTCCGAACCGGCCGTTGTCCTGGCGGAGATGCCCCTGCACCGGAACCCGCGGGCCACGCGTGTGGGCAGCCCCCTGCGGCTTGCTCCGCGGCCTCCCTGGGCACGGTATTTGGCTGCGCACGGCTCCGGGCTGGCACCCGATCCTCCCTCGGCGTCCCGCCTCCTAACGAGCGGCTCACGCACGCGGCCAGCCTATGATCCGCGGCCGGGAAGCGCAAACCCAATCGCTCCACGCCGCAAATCGGTCGCGCCGGCCGCGAGATGCTGTCGCCTCGATGCTGACCCGGTGATCAATTGAGCCTGTGCAGCTTGGCTTCCGCGACGTAGCCCAGCGCCTTGCCGTCCCTGGCGATCAGCACCCAGCCATGGTCGGACTTCACCAGCGCGACGGTCGAGAACGCCGGCAGCTGTTCGACGACGCCGCCGTTGCCTCCCGCCTCCTTGAAGACCGCAACCAGCTCCGTGTTCACGTGCGTGGGCTTGACGGGGATGACGACGGCATTGTCCGGCACCGGGGCCAGCTCGGGCACCTGGCGCACCAGGGAGAAATTGGCACCGTAAGCGTCCATCTGCGGGAACTGTCGGGCGCCCCACTGCTTCTCGGTGATGGCCGGCACCAGCCCGTCGACGTGCTGGATCAGCTCGGCCAGCTCGATGAGGCCGTTGTCGTTGGTGTCACCGCGGGCCAGCGAATCCAGCAGCGCAAAGGTAAAGACGCCGTGCCCGCCGTAGCCCTCGAAGGCCTCCTGGGTAGCGGTGGAGGCGGTAAGCGTGGCGCGGCCGGTGGCCTGGATGAGGCGGCCCAGCGCCGCCTTCTGCTCGAGGCCACCGCGGGTCGTGGCTACTCGCTCGGTGAGCGAGCCGGCCTCGCAGGTATCGAACATCAGCACGGCCTTCCTGGCTAGGATGCGCGCGAACCAGGCCTGCAGCCGGTCCTGGCCGATGGCGTCGCGAATGAGCGACTGTTCGGTGTGGTAGCGCAGGTCGTAGGGAATGAAGTAGTAGCGCCCATCGAGCGTCTTGCCGTGGCCAGCGGCGAAGAATACGAACACGTCGCGCGGGCGCACCGTGGCCGAGAGGTCGGCAAACACCTGATCGAGCTTCGCCGCCGTGGCGTCGCGGTCGAGGACCCGGGTCGCGACCACCTCCTCGTAGTGGTCCTGGCCCGCCTCCTTGAATGCGGCAGCCAGCGCACTGGCGT
>JAFMSC010000064.1:8888-13127 GCA_017353825.1 Hyphomicrobiaceae bacterium
TCAGGTTGCTGTCGAGATAGTCGTTGATTCCGACCGCCAGCACGTAGAGGCGCGGGGGCGCAGTGGGCTCGCTGCCGGTCCAGGTAATCCTGACGCGCGCCGGCACCGAGGCCACGAGATTGGCGCTGTTGTAGGCGACGAGCTCGATGGTGTTGTCGCCGGGGTCGAGGGCCATGGTCTGCTCAACCGCGACGGGATTGCCGACCGCCCCCACCCCGGCCTTCTCGACCACGCCGACGGTGATGCCGTTGATGCGCCATTCCGCGCGGCCGATGCCGCCGCCCTGGTCGATGAGCTGTGCCTTGAGGGTGACGCGGTCGTCGCGCGAGGCGTCATTGGCCCTGTGCGAGACGATCTTCACGTCGGGCGCGCGGCCGGTGTCGATGAGCCTGCCGAGATCGAGCTTGGCGGCGGCGGCCCGCACCTTGCCGTCGGGATCGCCGGCCAACTTCTCGCGCACCAGGTCGGGGCGGTAGAGGCCCTGGTAGAACTGGTCGATGCTGAACACTTGCAGGCCGCGCACGACGGTGAGCAACTCCGCGCCCCTGGTGGACGCGTCGAAGAAACCCTCGGGCGTGATAACGAGCCATTCTCCGCTTTGCGTGCGAGTCGCAGGGCGCGTGAGGAGGATCGCCAAGAGCTCGCCGGTGGCGGCGTCCCAGATGCGCGCCGTGGTGTCGTCGCTGCCGGAGATCACGCGCTTCTCGTCGGGCGAGAAGGCAACCGAGTTCACCTCGCCCGTGTGGCCTTCGAAGCTGCGGATCACCTGCCCGGTCGCCACATCCCACAGCTTGAGCGTGCCGTCGGCGCTGCCCGAGAGCAGCCGGCTGCCGTCGCGGGAGAAGGCGACCGCACTGACCGACTTCGCATGCCAAGAGGTCCACACCAGCCTGCCGCTCGCGGGCTCCCAGAGCCTGAGCGCCCCGTCGATGTGCCCCGAGGCGACGCGGGCGCCGTCCGTCGTGAAGGCCGACGCCCGCACAGAACGGGTGTTGTCCCCGTCTCCGAACGTTTGGAGCACTTTGCCGCTCGCTACATCCGATATACTGAAAGGTTGGTTGGATTCGGGCTCAGGGAGGAACTGGGTGCCAGCAGGGGAGAACGCCACTGCCGATCCGAGACCTGATCGGACCTTGAAGGTGAGGAGCCGCTGGCCGCTGGCTGCGTCCCAGGCGACGACGTTGCCCAACCGCTTGGCGCGCGTGTCCGGCATGATCGGATCGGGCACGAACGCGAGCAGCCTGCTGCCGTCGGCCGAGAACGCAACACGTTCGGGAGTGAGGGTCGTGATGCGGCGGACCCGCCGCCCGCTCGCCACGTCCCACAGGTCGAGGGCGTTGTAACGCCCCGCAAGCAGCCTTGTGCCATCTGGCGAGAAAGCGACGGGGTTGTCGATGCTGCGCTCGCCGATGCTGCGCGTCAGCGTGCCGCTCGACGCATCCCACAGCCGAATCTCGGTATCGATCGTCAGAAGACGGGTGCCATCTGGCGACGCCGCGACGGAACGGACAGACGACCGCCTTTCAAAGCTACGCAGAAACTGCCCGCTCACTGCATCCCACAACTTGAGCTGGCGCGAGCCCTGCGAGAGCGCACGCGTCGCGTCGGGCGAGATGGCCACAGTTTCCTCCAGCTCCGACTTCAAGGTACGGACCAGCTCCCCGGTTGCCACACGCCAGTACTGCAGCCCGTTCTCGCGATCGCTCGTCAGCGCGAAAGCGCCGTCCGGCGAGAAGGCGACGAACGTGATGCCGGACGCGAAGCCGCCCATGGAGCCGCTCACTCCCAGGCCGTGAGAGGCCAGGGTGCGGATCGGTGCGCCTGTCGCCGTGTCCCACAGCTGGAGCGACTGGGTGTCGCCTGTCAGAAGGCGGGTGCCGTCGGGCGAGAAAGCAAGGCTGACGCGGTAGCCGAACGTGTCGTCCGGGAGCTTACCGAACGTCGCGAGGCTCTGGCCGGTCTCCGCATCCCAGAGGCTCACCATATGGTCGCCGACGCCACCCGTCGCCACGCGGGTCCCGTCTGGCGAGAACACGGCAGCGCTGACATTGGAATTGAAGGCCGACTTGGTGGGGTGCCTGAACATGCGCACCAGGCGCCCGGTATCAGCGTCCCACAGCTTGGCCGTGCCCTCGCCCCGGCTGCTCGACAGCAGGTGCTTGCCGTCGGGCGAGAACGCCACGGAGCTGACCTCACTGCTGGAGTCCAGGTGCGCGTAGACGGTGCGGATCAGGCGTCCGGTGGCGACCTCCCACAGCCTGACAGTCTTGTCCTTGCTGCCCGACAGCGCACGGCTGCCGTCCGGCGACAGCGCAACGACCGTAACCCCACCCTTGTGACCCGAGAAGGTCCGGACGAGCCGCGTCGTTGCCAGATCCCAAAGCTTCAGGGTGCCGTCCTCGCTTCCCGTCAGCACATGCGCGCCGTCGCGTGCGAAGGCGGCCGAGGTGACATCGCCGGCATGCGGGATGGGAGGTACGATCTCGATCTTGGGGCGCTCCTCGGCGCCCGCACCCGGGGACACGAGCCCGAGCAGGGCCAACGCGAGCAGATGCAGAACGGATGCGGCGCGTCTCGGCATGTTCGTTCCCAATCCCATGATGCAAAATCCGTCTGGAGCGAGACCAACGGCGCGGAGATCGTTTGCAGGCCTTACCGGGTGGCGAAACATTCGCGGTTGAACGTGTCCGCGAGCATCTTGTCGTCGGGGACCTCCACGCTGCCCTGGCGCCAGTAGGCGCAGGCTTGCTCGGTATCGCCCTTATTCTTGCTCTCATCGCCGAGCGCACGATAGAGCCGAGCGATGCTGCCCTTGTTCCCCTGCTCCCTGTACAGCGCCACGATGTGCGCGAGCGACTTGCTGGCCTGGTCGGGATCGCCGCGCTTGTTGTGCAGCTCCACCAGCTGACCATAGGCGTGGGCGATCGCCTCCTCGCGCTTCAGACGCGCGTTGAGCGCCAGGGCATCGTTGAGCATGGCCTCGGCCTGCGCCTCGAGCTCGGTGCGCCGGTCCGTGTCGATCTCGGCGCGCTGAGCGTAGTGCATGCCGAGGAGCGCGTAGGTGGTTGCCAGTCCGATCCGATTGTCGAGGGCTTTCTCGATCGGCACAGCCTTCTCCAGCGATTCGACCTGCGCCTTCGCTGCGACCGAGCTCATCCACATGCCCAGGCTGGTGCTCACGTAAATGATCTTGCCAGCGCCGTCCGCCAGGCGCGCCTCGTCGGCGGCGGAGGCCTCCGCCTCCATCTGCCCGACGAGACCGGGATCGTTGAGATCACGGTAGACTCCGGCCAGGCCACGGAGCAGAGATTCCTGGTCCTCTTTGCGCGGCGTCAGGGCCAGCGCCTGTTCGTACAGCTGCACCGCCTCATGGGGCTCACCCCGCGACTTGCTGATGGCGGCCAGCCTCGCGTAGTCCGTGGCCAGCTCGTTCTTGAGGTCCAGCTCCTTGTGCAGGGCTATAGCCTCCTTGAGCACAACTGCAGCCTGGTCGGGCTCGCGGCGGTGCGTCTCGGCCAGGGCGCGGTAGTTGGCTGCCAGCTGCTTCTTGCGCTGCAGCGCCTTGTTCAGGGCCAGCGCCTCCCCGATCGCGGCCTGGGCTTGCCCGTATTCGCCTGAGCTCGTGTAGAGCTCGCCCATTTGCGCATAGGCGTCAGCCATGCCGTCCTTGCGGTCCAGCGCCTTGGTGAGGTCGATCGCCTTCTCGTACAGCGCCTTGATGCGTGCGTATTGGCGGCTGATGTAGCTGGTGAGGTGGTCGTCAGAGCGATCGTCGGCAGGTTTGTTGCGCAGCTGCTCGCCCAGCTTCTTGATGCGCGCCACGTTCTTGGCTTCGACTTGCGTGAAACTGAGGCCAACGGAGTGCGTCCGGCCCAGCAGCAGCGCGGCTGCGACGACGGCAACCTTGTTGCCCTGCTGCTCGCCCAGCGTCATCGCCTGCTCCAGGCTCGCCTCGGCGCCCGCGA
This sequence comes from Hyphomicrobiaceae bacterium, assembly GCA_017353825.1. Lineage (GTDB taxonomy): Bacteria > Pseudomonadota > Alphaproteobacteria > Rhizobiales > Hyphomicrobiaceae > AWTP1-13. The sequence continues at coordinate 12,854 of JAFMSC010000064.1, forward strand.
GATTGCCGCCGCGCGCTTCAACGAAGCCGAGCGCGATCCAGGCGTTGGGGAGGTTGCGGTGGTCCGTGCTGATGTGGGCCTGCATCGCCGCCGAGCCGGAGATCTGCATGGGGTCCATGCTCGCAACGTCGGTCTTTTCCGCCTCTTTGGGCGGCGCCTCGGCGGCAGGAGGCGGGCCCTTCTCGGCGACTGCCGCCTGCCCGCTCGGCTTGGTGGCCGTGGTCGCCTCTTTGGCCAGCGCCTCGGCGCCCGTCGCCGTGGCGGCGCCCCCGGC
>JAFMSC010000065.1 GCA_017353825.1 Hyphomicrobiaceae bacterium
CCTCGCCGAGCCCGCCGTGTCGGCCTCCGGCACCGGCTTGAGGCCGAGCCGGCGCAGCGTCGCGCGGCACTGGCCCAGCGCCTGGGTGTGGGAGAGCGCCTTCTTCACCGTCTCAAGCGACGCGCCGGGAATGGCGAGCAGCTGGTGGCGCACGCGCAGGAAGTGCTCGCCCACGATGAAGAGGCCTGCGCCCGGCAGCAGGTGGTGGATGTCGGCCACCCGGCCCGCCACCGAGTTCTCGATGGGGATCATGGCGTAGCGCGCCTCGCCGGTCTTTACCGCGGCCAGCGCGTCCTCGAAGGTGGCGCACGCGACCGCCTTCAGGTCTGGGTACATCTCGCGGCAGGCCAGGTGCGAGTTGGCGCCCGGCTCGCCCTGGTAGGACACGCGCTGCGCCGCCTGGCCCGTGCGTTGCGCCGAAGGCCTCGGCTTCGGCGTGAGCGGCTTGATCTTTCGGTCGGCCATCTTCTGCGTCGCTGATACCGGACGGGAGTGGGACCCCTGGCGCCGGCGCCGGAGTTGAAGCGTCAGGGATAGGGGCGAGGAGTCTGCCCCCTGAGAGCAGAGCCGGCGAGGATGCGGCGGGCGTGGTCGAGATCCTCGGGAGTATTGACTTCGACCGGTATGGTGTCAACGAGCGTCACGTCGATGCGCATGCCGTCCTCCAACGCGCGCAGCTGCTCCAGCTTCTCGCGCATCTCCAGGGGCGAAGGCGCCAGCGATACGAACCGCTCCAGCGCCGCTCGGCGGTAGGCGTACATCCCAAAGTGGTGGTAGAGCGGGCCTTCCCCCCAGGGCACTGTCGCTCGCGTGAAGTAGAGCGCCCTGAGCCGCCGCGGTACCGATGTCGGCGTGCCCACCACCTTCACGGAGTTGGGGTTGGTACGGTCGGCCGCGTTGACGATCACGGTGGCGATGGTGGCGATGTGCGGGCCACTGCCTGCCCCGGTGTTGGTCAAAGTGTCCGTCAACGGCGCAAGGCACTGATGCACGAGGCTCGCCTCCATGGCCGGCAGGTCGCCCTGCAGGTTGAGGACAATCCCGAACTCGCCATTGGGGTCAACCTTGGTGACGGCCTCGAACACGCGATCCGACCCCGAGACGTGGTCCGCGCGCGTCATTACGGTCTCGCCACCTACGCGCTCAACCGCCGCCGCCACTTCCTCGCTGTCGGTCGCCACCACCGTGTGGCCCACGTGCGCAGCAACGGCGCGCCGCCACGCGTGCACGATCATCGGCTGCCCGCCGATGTCGGCGAGCGGCTTGTTCGGCAGCCTAGTCGAGGCCAACCGGGCGGGGATCACAACCAGGGTGCGCGACATGTGAGATCCTCGTGTAAAGGCGGACGCGAAGCCTCACGGCGGGCGGGCGACGATTCGTCTCGGTAGACAGCACCTAGAACGGACCTCGGTGCGGTTGCAAGCGCCGGGCGAATTCCTATAGTGGCCGCCGATCGGCGACGCGAGGCAGCGCCATCGCACTCGGGGACGCTCACCCGCATGGACGGCTTCGAATTCAACAAGATCGCAGGCGCGGTGCTGTCGGCGATGCTGGTGATGACAGCTGGGAGCACGGCGCTCGACATCGCCCTGTCCAGGCATGGGCACGAGAAGCCCGGCTGGGAGTTGCCAGTCACCGAGGCTAAGCACACCCCGGCAGGCCAGGCCGAGCCCGCATTCAACGCTGCCGCTATCCTGTCGCTCCTGCCGAAGGCCAATGCCGACGCCGGCGCAGATACCTTTAAGAAGTGCATGGCCTGCCACACGCCCAACAAGGGCGACCGCAACCTGGTGGGTCCCAACCTGTGGGGCATCGTCGGCCGCAAGGTGGCCACAGCGCCGGGATTCGCCTACTCGGAGGCCATGAAGTCCCACGGCGGCGAGTGGAGCTGGGACCGGCTCGCCAAGTACCTGCACAAGCCGGCAGACGAAGTCCCCGGCAACAAGATGCTGTTCCCGGGCGTGGCCGACAACACCGACCTGGCGGATCTGCTCGCCTACCTGCGCAAGTTGTCGGACAACCCTGCGGCGCTGCCCAAGTAGGCCAACCGGTCTGCCAGGCCCCGCAGATCGGCTCCGTGCGGGCGCCAGAGTTAATCCTGCGTTAATCCTGCACGACGTTCATTCCATTGATTGACAAGGCTTTCGTTTAAACCTGGAATTCTTTCGCCTAAAAGCGAATGACCAAGGATTAACTTGGCCCTCCGCCCAAGCATCGCCATATTTGCGGCTCGCCTGGCAGAGACCTGCAACAAGCACATCAACGGGGGCGTTTAGCCGCATGGCCCGGAAATTGAGCCTGGTGCTCGCACCGGTCGGATTCCTGCTGGTGCTTCATCCCGTGGTAGCGGCTGCCTCCGAAGCCCTGCAGAAGCATCATGCGCTGTCGCTGATCGGCACGCCCCCTTACAGACCGGACTTCACGCACTTCGACTGGGTTAACCCGGATGCCCCCAAGGGCGGGCGCGTGCGCCAGATGGCGTTCGGCACCTTCGACTCGCTCAACCCCTATTCCATCAAGGGCAACGCCGTGGCGGCGGTGCCGTTGATCTATGACCGGCTCATGACATCCAGCCCCGACGAGGCATCGACCAGCTACGGTCTGGTGGCCGAATGGGTGACGTATCCAGACGATTTCACGTCCGCGACATTCCAGCTGCGCGCCAGCGCGCGCTTCCACGACGGCCGTCCGATTACTCCCGAGGACGTGATCTTCTCCCTCGACGCCCTCAAGAAAGCATCGCCGAACTACGCGTACTACTACAAGAATGTTGTGAATGCGGAGAAGGTCGGGGACCACCAGGTTAAGTTCACCTTCGACGTCAGCGGAAACCGCGAGCTGCCCCTGATTGTCGGTCAGCTGGTCGTCCTGCCCAAGCATTTCTGGGCGGCGAAGGGCACCGACGGCGAGCCGCGCGATTTCGCCAAGTCGACACTCGAGGTTCCCTTGGGGTCCGGTCCCTACCGCATCAAGGAGGTGGATGCCGGCCGCACCATCACCTTCGAGCGCGTCAAGGACTGGTGGGCCAAGGACCTGCCGGTTGCCAAGGGGCAGTGGAACTTCGACGAGATTAAGTTTGTCTATTTCCGCGACCCGGTCCCGGGATTTCAGGCCTTCAAGGTCGGCGAGATAGACTACTGGCGCGAGGCAAGCGCCAAGAACTGGGCCACCGGCTACGACTTCGACGCCATCAAGAAGGGCGCAGTGGTCAAGGAGAAGATCCCCGTCGTGGAGGTGGCGCCCATGCAGGCGTTCGCCTTCAACCTGCGCCGCCCGCAGTTCCAGGATGCGCGCGTGCGCCACGCTTTCAACCTAGCCTTCAACTTCGAATGGGCCAACAAGAACCTGTTCTATGACGAGTACCAGCGGGTCAACAGCTACTTCGACAACTCCCCGTTGAAGGCGACCGGGCTGCCTGAAGGACGCGAGCTTGAGATCCTGGACGAGATCCGAGGCGCCGTGCCGAGCGAGGTCTTCACAACGGAGTGGAGGAACCCGGTCAATGCCGGGCCCGACGAGGACGGCCGAAAGCACCTGGCGCAGGCGGCCAAGCTGCTCGCCGAAGCCGGCTACACGGTAAAGGACGGAGTGCTGACCAACGCCGCCGGCGTCCAGCTCAAGGTCGAGTTCCTGAACGACCAGCCGGACTTCGAACGCATCATCCTGCCCTACATGGGCCAACTGCAGAAGCTCGGCATCAAGGCCACCATGCGCAGCGTCGACACCCCGCAATACCAGGGCCGCGTGGACAAGTTCGACTTCGACGTGATCGTGCGGACCTTCCGCCAGTCGGAATCGCCCGGCAACGAGCAGCGCAACTTCTGGGGCTCAGCGGCAGCCGATAAGCCGGGCAGCGCCAACGTCATTGGCATCAAGAACCCTACCGTCGACACGCTCATCGACAAGGTCATCCTGGCCAAGGACCGCAGCGAGCTGGTTGCCGCCACGAGGGCGCTTGATCGCGTGCTGCTGTGGAACCACTACGTTGTGCCGCAATGGCATTCGCCGTTCCAGCGGCTGGCGATGTGGAATTACTACGCACGGCCGAGCAAGCTGCCCTCGCGCGACCCGTCGTTCCTGCGCGTGTGGTGGTGGGACGAAGCCAAAGCCAAGCGGACAGCCGAACTGCGCGGTTAGCACCATAGCCTTAGCCTAGCCGGCCACCGCCGCGGCTAATCCGGCAAGTAGTCGCCTTTGAGGCCGCAGCTTCACATTGAGGTGCTAAGGTGGCCCCGGGGACGCGAAAGCATTAGGGCCGAAGCACCAAGGTCGACTGGCGCCCCCAGGGGCGCCCCAAGACGACGCAGCGAGCGATGGGCAACTACCTCCTCAAGCGCATCCTTCTGATCTTCCCGACCCTGCTTGGGATCATGGTGATCAGCTTTGCCATCGTGCAGTTCGCGCCCGGCGGGCCGATCGAGCGCATCATCGCCCAGGTCTCCGGCACCGATGTGTCCGCCACGGCCCGGATCGGCGGCGCCTCGGGGGACGGCCTGTCGCAAGTGCAGACGGGAATGGAGCAGACTGGCTCGAAATACCGCGGCGCGCAGGGGCTCGATCCGGAATTCATCAAGCAGCTGGAGAAGGAGTTCGGCTTCGACAAGCCGGCCTACGAGCGGTTCTTCCTGATGATGAAGAACTACCTGATGTTCGACTTCGGTACGAGCTACTTCAAGAAGACCAGCGTCATCGTGCTGATCAAGCAGAAGCTACCGGTCTCGATCTCGCTCGGCATCTGGATGCTGCTCATCACCTATCTGGTGTCGATCCCTCTGGGCATCCGCAAGGCGGTGCACGACGGCGAGCGGTTCGACACCTGGACTTCGGGCGTGCTTGTGCTGGGCTACGCCATCCCGGGCTTCCTGGTGGCGGTATTCCTTCTCGTCATGTTCGCCGGCGGCTCATTCGTGCAATGGTTCCCGCTGCGGGGGCTCACGTCCGACAACTGGAACGACCTGTCGCTCTTCGGCAAGGTCGTCGACTACCTCTGGCATTTGGTGCTGCCGCTCATCGCCCTGGCATTGGGTACGTTCACCACCATGACGTTTCTGACGCGCAACTCGTTCCTCGACGAGATTCGCAAGCAGTACGTGCTGACCGCGCAGGCCAAGGGGCTGGGCCAGACGCAAGTGCTCTACGGCCACGTGTTCCGCAACGCCATGCTTTTGATCATCGCCGGTTTCCCCGGCGCCTTCATCAGCGCCTTCTTCACGGGCTCCCTGCTGATCGAGCAGATCTTCAACCTCGACGGCATCGGGCTTCTGAGCTTCGAGAGCGCCATCAATCGCGACTACCCCGTGGTGTTCGCCAGCATCTACATCCTGGCTCTCATGGGTCTCGCCATCAACGTGCTCTCCGACTTCATCTACACCCTCGTCGATCCGCGCATCGACTTCGAGACGCGGGAGGTCTGAGTCCTTGGAGACGCGCCTTGAGCGAAACCTGGTCGAGCGGGCCCATCCCGAGGGCCGGCGCACTTCGGGCCTGCGCGGGTGGTTGCCGCGCCTGCGGCTGTCGCCGCTCAACCGACGCCGGTGGCACAACTTCAAGTCCAACCGGCGCGGCTTCTGGGGTCTGGCGATCTTCCTCACCGTGTTCGTGCTGACCCTGTTCGCCGAGTTCATCTCCAACGACAAGCCGATCCTGCTCGTCTACAAGGGCGAGGTTCTGTTTCCCGTGCTGGTGGACTACCCCGAGTCGAAGTTCGGCGGCTTCCTCGCCACCACCGACTACAAGGAGCCGGTGATCCTCGACGAGATCGAGAAGAACGGCTGGGCCATCTGGCCGCCCATCGGCTACGCCGCCAATTCGATCAATAAAGACTATCCTCGCGTCAGGAACGACGACGGCCAGTGCCTGGGATTCCCTGCGCCTGCCCCCTGGATGACGAGCAAGCAGCTGTGCGACGTGCCGGCGGCACAGCTCGCGCGCTACCAGGCGCTCGGCAACCGCAACTGGCTCGGCACCGACGATCTGGGCCGCGACGTGCTGGCCCGGATGATCTACGGCTTCCGCATCTCGGTCCTGTTCGGCCTCCTGCTCACGATCCTGTCCTCCATCATCGGCGTGACGGCCGGTGCGGTGCAAGGCTACTTCGGCGGCAAGGTCGATCTCATCTTCCAGCGCTTCCTGGAGATCTGGTCGTCAATGCCCTATATGTTCGTCCTCATCATCCTGTCGGCGGCGCTGGTGCCAGGCTTCTGGACCCTGCTCTTCATCCTCCTCTTGTTCAACTGGGTCTATCTCGTGGGCGTAGTGCGCGCCGAGTTCCTGCGCGGGCGCAACCTGGAGTACATCCTGGCGGCGCGCGCCCTGGGGCTCTCCAACGCCCGCATCATGTTCCGCCACCTCCTGCCAAACGCCATGGTGGCGACGCTCACGTTCCTGCCGTTCAAGCTGTCGGGCGCCATCACGGCGCTGACTGCGCTCGACTTCCTCGGGCTCGGACTGCCGCCGGGCTCGGCTTCGCTGGGTGAGCTCTTGGCACAGGGCAAGGCCAACCTACAGGCGCCCTGGCTTGGGCTCGCGGCATTCGTGTCGATCGCAGGGCTCCTGACGCTGCTCATCTTCATTGGCGAGGCGGCCCGCGACGCCCTCGACCCCAGGAAGACCTTCAAGTGAGCGCCAGCCCTGCCAAACCCATGACCACTCCCCTCGTCGAAGTGTCCAGCCTGTCCGTCGAGTTCCACTCGGGGGGCAAATGCGTCGAGGCCGTGAAGGGCGTGTCGTTCAACATCGCCAAGGGCGAGATCGTGGCGCTGGTGGGCGAGTCGGGCTCGGGAAAAAGCGTCTCGGCTCTCTCCATTCTGAGGCTGCTGCCCTACCCCGCCGCACACCATCCGACGGGCGAGATCCGCTTCGCCGGCCAGGACCTGCTCAAGGCCTGCCCGCGCACATTGCGTGCGATCCGCGGCGAGAAGATCTCCATGGTGTTCCAGGAGCCGATGACCTCGCTCAACCCGCTGCACAGCATCCTGAAGCAGGTGGGAGAGGTCATGCGGGTGCACCACGGCCTCGACGACGCCATGGTGCGCGAGCGCGTACTCGCGCTCCTGCGCAAAGTGGGGCTCAACGACCCTGAGAAGCGCCTTAACGCCTACCCCTATCAGCTCTCCGGCGGCCAGCGGCAGCGCGTCATGATCGCCATGGCGCTTGCCAACGAGCCGGACCTGCTCATCGCCGACGAGCCCACAACGGCGCTCGACGTGACAATCCAGGCGCAGATCCTTGATCTGCTCAAGTCGCTGCAGCGCGAAAGCGGCATGGCCCTGCTGCTCATCACCCACGACCTCGGCGTGGTGCGCAAGATGGCCGACCGCGTCTACGTCATGAACGCGGGCCACGTGGTGGAGGAAGGCCGGACCGAGGATGTCCTTGGCAACCCGCAGCACCCCTACACGCGCCAGCTCGTGTCGGCGCAGCCCAAGGGGTCGCCGCCCGAGCCGCGGCCCACCGCCCCGGCGGTACTGGAGACGGAGAACCTCAAGGTCTGGTTCCCCATCAAGAAGGGCCTGTTGCGGCGCACGGTGGACCACGTCAAGGCCGTTGATGGCCTTTCCCTCAAGCTGCGCGCCGGAGAGACCATCGGTGTGGTGGGGGAGTCCGGCTCCGGCAAGACCACCCTGGGGCTCGCCCTCCTGCGGCTCATCTCCTCGCAGGGACCAATCGCCTACATGGGCAAGCGCATCGACGGCGTCGGCTCGGCGCCCATGCGCCCTCTGCGCAAGGAGATGCAGGTGGTGTTCCAGGACCCGTACGGCTCGCTGTCACCGCGGCTGTCCGTGGGCCAGATCATCGAGGAAGGCCTGCGGATCCAGCGCCCGCACCTGGGCTGGGAGGAGCGGCGTTCCCGCGTCAGCGCGGCACTTAAGGAGGTAGGGCTCGACCCCGACGGCCAGGACCGATACCCGCACGAGTTTTCGGGCGGCCAGCGCCAGCGCATCGCCATCGCGCGCGCCATGGTATTGGAGCCGAGGTTCGTCCTGCTGGACGAGCCCACCAGCGCGCTCGACATGTCCGTACAGGCGCAAATCGTGGACCTGCTGCGTGACCTGCAGCGCCGCCACAACCTCGCCTACCTTTTCATCAGCCATGATCTTAAGGTCGTACGTGCGCTTTCCAACTACTTGGTGGTGATGAAGAGCGGGAAGGTGGTGGAGGAGGGGCCGTCCGCGCGGATTTTTGCCAACCCGCGCGAAGCCTACACCAAGGCGCTGCTCGCCGCGGCCTTCGACCTCACGGTCGCGAACCGCACTGTGGTAGCTGGGTGAGATGGCCGTCGTATGATCGAGGCGTGCCGATGGAACCTGTGACCAACAACGTGTTCAGGCTATCCGTTGCGGGATGTCACCTTTACGTTTGCCGGGCCGCCCGGCCACCGGCGACAGCGTGGTGAAGGAGCAGGACGGGAACGAGGCCGGCCAGCACGATGGCGAGGGCGCCTGGGGTGGCGTTCTCGAAATTGCTCCAGGCCCGCGTAGTTGTGGACGTGGGTGGCGCGCGTCTCGAAATTGAACGGGGGCATGAGCAGCGTGGCGGCCAGTTCCTTGATGCCGTGAGGAACACGAGGAGGCAGCAGCGCCCACGGTCGGCGCCAACGGCGCCACGTGCACGCGTCAAAGCGTCGAGAACGCGGTCTCGCCCAGCGCGCGTGCCGCAGCATCGAGGTTCGGGAGAGACACTCGAACGCCTCGAGCGCTACCAGGCCGCCGTGAAGAAGCGGGTGGTGTAGGCGAGCACGATCACGAACAGGTTTCCTAACAGCAGGAGCCCGGCCGAGATGCCGAAGGTGGCGCCCAGCAACGCGCCAAGGCGGTTGTCGAAGGCTGCGGGCGAGTGTTGAGCCCGAGCACCAGCACCGTCCCCGGCAGCGCATCGCCGAGCCCGGCGCTGCGCACGGCGGCCAGATTCCGGTTAATTAACTGCGGCCCTGCCGCTTCAGGATCAGCACGTGCAGGTCCTGGCGCGGCACGAACGCGGTCTTACGCACCTCGATCTGGGTCGGGCCGACTTTGATGGCGCCGTCCGCGCAGAAGCTCACGAGGTTGCCGGGATCTCCCTTGTCGACCACGAGGCGGAACTCGCCGATTGGCCGCGCGCCGTCGGGTCCCGTCGCCAGCAGATAGGAGATGCGCTCTTCGGAGAACGGCGCACCGTCCTGGCGCCTGGTGGACTGGCGCGCGCGCTCGATGGCGGCAATGAAGTCCTGATCGATGCAGTACTTGCGCATGTAGTCCTGCAACACGGCCGGGCGCATGGCGTCGGGGTTCCTGAGCGGCGAGACCGTCGACCTGCCGACGCTTGGCATGTAGCTGTGCTCCACGGCCACCTCCCGGCCGGCGGGGAACGTCTGGTCCCAGAGGTATGTGGTCTTCAGTGTCCAGCGTGGGGAGAGCTGCTTGCGCATCCCTCCGCCCACCCTGTATTCCTCGGCCCCGGCGAGGCCCAGCCGCCTGAGCTCGTCGCTATCGCCCGGCCGCAGCTTGCTCAGAGCCTGGTCGGTGGAGCGCAAGTGGGGTGCCAGCGGCACCTTCAGGCGCTCTAGGTCGGCGGTCCGGTCCACACCCTGCGCGAACGCCTTCTGAACCGCCCAGGCTTTCACCGGGGCACCGTCGACGAGCGTGGAGAAGCCGAGCAGGTTCTGCGGGTCGTCACTAGGGAGCGGAACGCGGGCAGCAGCGTCGGCAACCGTGACGTCGGGCATCGGGAACGCCACCGACATCGTAACGTCCGCGGACGCGGCATTGTAGAAGCGGTACTCTACCCGGATCTGCCCGGGCGAGACGTACACGTCCTCAGCCCGCATCTCGATGTCCGCGCGCCTGGTGAGAACGAGGCCGCCCGTCGCGAGCTCGCCTGTCAAGTCGCTGGCCGCGGTGCCTCGACATGCCAGCAGATTGACGCCCGCTAGCAGAACCACCACAGCCGTGGCTTGATTGAACCTTGCGCGCCACGGCACAACCTCCAGCGCTGAGATCATAGCGCACCATCCGTCGCTGCGGTGTGCCCCGGCCCCTCTTACGCGCGCTGCTCGCCGTTCCCAAATCGGGCAAAACCCGTATTAGCCGAAGGAAGATTCGGATCGGTGGGACCACCCCCGATCCCCTTCGCTTGGGCGTCCGGCAATGTTCTCACGCCTCGGGCCCCTCGGCCGCGGCCGCGAACGGCGGGAAGCTCTCATCCCGTATGTCGAAGCAGGGGCTGTATGTCGAAGCAGGCGCCGTATGTCGAAGCAGGGGGATGACGGGCCCCTTGCGACAACGCCGGACTTGATCCTGGCGAGGCGTCGTCGGCCGATTGCGACGGCTTTGCGTAGGCTGCCCCTCTCGCGCGGTGCATCACGCTTCGCGTGTGGATCAGAACGCGTCGTCGCCGTCGCGGCGTGGGTGCATGGTGCGCGGAGCCTCGCGGGAAGGCGCCGCGCGCTTGGAGAGCAATGTGCGGGGCCCGATTTCCTCCCGGAACTTGTTGGTGATGGGATAGCGGCGGTCGCGGCCGAAGTTGCGAGCGGAGATCTTGACACCGGGGGCGGCCTGGCGCCGCTTGTATTCGGCGAGATACAAGAGGCGCTCGACCTTCTTCACGGTCTCGGGGGCATGGCCCCGCGCCACGATGTCGGCCAGCGCCATCTCCTTCTCGACCAGGCAGGCGAGAATATCGTCCAGCACCTCGTAAGGGGGTAGCGAGTCCTGATCTGTCTGGTTCTCGCGCAGCTCAGCCGTGGGTGCTTTGGTGAGGATGTTCTCGGGGATCACCACGCCGCTCGGGCCCTTGCCGCCCTTGGGCACATGCGCGTTGCGCCAGCGGGCGAGGCGGTAGACCTCCATCTTGTAGAGGTCCTTGATCGGGTTGAAGCCGCCGTTCATGTCGCCGTAGAGGGTGGCGTAGCCCACCGACATCTCGCTCTTGTTGCCGGTGGTGAGCACCATGGCGCCGAATTTGTTGGAGATGGCCATCAAGGTTGTGCCACGCACCCGGCTCTGGATGTTCTCCTCGGTGATGCCGGGCTCGCTGCCGGCCAAGACCTTGGCCAGCGCCCTGCCGAAGCCTTCCACCGGTTCCGCGATGGGTACGATGTCCAAGCGCACGCCCAGCGCCTCGGCGCAGGCTGCCGCATCAGCGAGGCTGGCGCTGGAGGTAAAGCGGTAGGGCAGCATCACGCAGCGCACGCGTCCAGGCCCTATGGCGTCGGTGGCTAGCGCAGCGCACAGTGCGGAATCGATTCCTCCCGACAACCCAAGCACCACGCCAGGGAAGCTGTTCTTCTCCACGTAATCCCTAAGACCCAACACGCAGGCGTGGTAGGCCGCCGATTCTCCGGCCTCCAGTGGAGCCCTGAGGCCGATCTCACCGGCCCAACCTCCGGGGATGCGGCGGAACGCGACGGCCTCCAGCGCCTCCTCCCAGGCCGGCAGCTGGGCCACGAGTTGCCGGTCGGCGTTGAGAACGAACGAGGCGCCATCGAACACCAGCTCGTCCTGTCCGCCAACCTGGTTAAGGTAAACGAGTGGCAAACGGGTCTCGGTGACGCGCGCAACAGCCACGTTGATGCGCATCTCCGGCTTGGGCCAGTCGAACGGCGAGCCGTTGGGGACGATCAGCAGCTCCGAGCCCGTTTCCTGCAGACACTCGCAGACCTCATCCTTCCAGATGTCCTCGCAGATCGGCACGCCGATGCGCACGCCGCGGAAATTGACGGGGCCGGGCATGGGCCCCTGGTCGAACACCCTCTTCTCGTCGAACACCCCGTAGTTGGGCAGGTCCACCTTGTGGCGTAGCGCCTCGACCCGACCGCCGTCCAGCAGGGCGATCGAGTTGTAGAGCTTGCCGTCCTCCGGCCAGATGGTTCCGACCATGACGCCGGGGCCGCCGTCGCCGGTCTCGGGGGCCAGCGCCTCCACGGTGGCCCTGGCGGCATCGCCGAAGGCCGGCTTGCGCACCAAGTCCTCGGGAGGATAGCCGGTGATGAACAGCTCGGAGTAGACCACGAGGTCGGCGCCCTTAAGGGCCGCCTCGGCGCGCGTTCTGTGCAGCTTTGCGGCGTTGCCGGCGAGGTCGCCGACCACCGGATTGAGCTGGGCCAGCGCGATCTTGAGGGTGTCGGTGGTTGCGTGCGTCATGAACCGAGATTAGGGCTTGCGCCAGCCCGAACGCAACGCAGCAAAAAGTGGTGGGAGGGGGGCCCTGTCGTCCAGACCGGCAACCGCGCTTGGCCTGGGCGCCATCCTGCTGTGGGCCACACTGGCGAGCCTGACGGCGCTCAAGGGGCCATTGCCGCCATTCCAGACCACCGCCTTGGTGTTCGCCATCGGCGGCGCGCTCATCGTCGCGGCGGCTGTGGTGCGACGGCGGGCCGTGCTGCTCAGACCAACGCGCGCCTCGTTGGCACTCGGCATTTACGGCCTGTTCGGGTACCATGCGCTCTATTTCGCGGCCCTCAGGCTGGCCCCGCCGGCCGAGGCCAGCCTCATCACCTCGTTGTGGGCCCTGCTGACCGTGCTTTTTTCCGGGTTGCTGCCGGGCCACCGTCTGCGCCTGAGGCACATTCTTGGCGCTCTCCTGGGGTTCGCCGCCGCCGCCATCCTGGTGGGCGACAAGCTCGGTGCAGGCCAGCGTCTCGGCCCTGGACTGGGTCACGACGTCGCCGCCCCCCTATGGGGCTACGTGATGGCGCTCGGGTGCGCCTTCGTCTGGTCGAGCTACTCCGTAGCCTCGCGGCTGCTGGCCTCCGTCCCCAGCGAGAGCCTCGCCGCGCCCAGCCTCATCACCGCCGTGCTCGCGGGCCTGTTGAGCCTCGCCTTCGAGACCTGGACCGCGCCGGAGAGCGGCGTTGCTTGGGCGGCGCTCGTGGGCCTCGGCCTCGGCCCACTCGGCGCGGCCTTCCTCCTCTGGGACACTGGCATGAAGAAGGGCAACGTGCCACTCCTGGGCGTGCTCTCCTATGTTGCCCTGATCCTCTCAACGGCCCTCCTGGTGGCCCTCGGCTTCGCCGAGCCGGAATGGACCCTGGCCGAGGCGTGCGTGCTGATGGTCGCCGCGGCGGTGATTGCGGCGCGATAGAAGCCCGAGACGGGTGTGGCGGCGCCCGTAACGGGCTTGGGCCCCGGCT